>WLDY01000001.1 GCA_009704555.1 Actinomycetota bacterium
AGGAACCTTCTCCAATGCCTCTCTCCGTATAAGGCGACCGTATGCGATCACAACTACGAGATCAGGGTTGGCCTGGTCTAGCGCGTTGAGGATCTCAGAAGGGGTATTGGGCTTCCATATTTCCAAAACGTTCGTTGATAGATGCTCGACCAATTCGTTCGGAGAGGGCGTCCCATGGCGCCCCTTGGGCCGATCTGGGGTCGAGAGAATCCCTACGACCTCGAGATCCGATCTCATCTTCAAGGCATGAAGGGTCGGGAGGGCGAGAAGAGACGAGGAAGCTAGTAAGACTTTCTTGCTCATGAGGGAGGGTCAGATACCTAACCCGCGCGTGGCATGGGGCGACACCCGGATCTCAGGGCCTTGCCCCTCTTGAAACCAAACTGACTCGCGGATCTCTCGCATCGCCTCGCGACGCATCTCTGCGCTCATGCGATCGATGAAAAGGATCCCATCAAGGTGATCGACTTCATGTTGAAGAGCTCGGGCGAGGAACTCGGTACCTTCAACGACTATCGGCTCCCCATGCATATTGAAACCTCTTGCGACCGCACGGAACGCGCGTGGCGTCTCATACCGCAACTCGGGGAATGAGAGACATCCCTCCTCCCCTTCCTGCAACTCTTCCGAGAGATCTAATGTGGGATTGATGAGATGACCGAACTCGTCATCGACATGCCAGGTAAAGACTCTCAACCCGACCCCAATCTGAGGCGCAGCCAATCCCGCTCCCGGTGCGTCAACCATAGTTTCGGTGAGATCCCTCACCAGATTTCGCAATTCCTTGTCAAAGGCAGTGACTTCTTCCGCCCTCGTGGTTAGAACTGGATCACCGAAGTGCCTGATCGTCCTGATAGCCATAGGACGATCATACCGACTACATATCCTCTGGATCGAAGTCGTAATCGATTCGAGGCAATCGCTTTGCGCTTCGAATGCGAGTCATCTCCTGTAGCAGACGGAGCAACTCCAAGCGCTGCTCGGAATCGATCTTGAGAATCATTCGACCATCGTGAACCGGGAAGATCACGTTCTGCGGATTTCGGAAGAGTTGGTCAGATTCGAGTGAGATACGCAATCGCTGGAGTACACGATCCTCTCCCTTGAGAGCTACAAGTCCGCTGAAGGGCGGTAATCCAAGTTCGGAACGTTCTCTCATCACGATATCAAGACCACGCGGGTTACCAGGCTGCTTGAGCTCCTGGTACTCGGGGTGGTTCGCCTCCACATCAACGAGAAAGAGAGCCTCCTTCGGATGGCTTAGTCCAAGTAGCCTCCCCCAGGCCAGCCGAAAGCGATCAACTCGGGCGATAGATGGTGAGGAGAAGGCTGCACGACCACCGATCATGACCACAGCGTCATAGCCGTAACGCTTTCCGTCTTCACTCCGAATGCGGGGCTCGCTCCCTTGAGTTGCAACGACGACGGTATGACGTGCCGATCCGATCACATCATCCTTCAGCGCATTCGAATTCGAGATGATGATTTGGGCCCCTTTGATGGACTTGCCGATACTAAGACCCAGCGCCTCGCCACCGCCCCTAACTGCAGTTAGATTCGAGCCACCACAATGACGACAGAGGTAGAGCGTGAATTCACGTAGACACTTCTCGCAACTGGGTGGCGCTCCTCTCTTGGGTACTGTCAGCGAGAACCCACAATCACAGATCCCTCGATTCCTACAAGATGAACAGATGAGTCCGCTAGCGAAGGACTTGTCGTTGAGGCTCACCAGTACCCATGCGCCATTCGGCTTGAGCCTTGTTGCCTTGGAGATGTCCCTGACGATTCGATCCGTCGACGTGATCTCGAATGAAGGCTTGCAGCCACCTTTGCCTAGAGTGAGAGTTTGCTTCTCTCGCATGGAATCGAAGGTTCGAAGGTAAGAGATCTTGAGAACTTGTCCAGTATCAGACCACATTGAGGAATCATCCACTCGGAAGTAAGGAGAGCGCCCTTCTCGATGATTCTCATCTCCCGGATCGATGATGATGACTCGTTCCGGATTGATGGGTGCAAGCGCTGCGCTCCTGGTCCCGATGACCAAGCTCGCTGATTGCTCACGAAGACGACGATATGCAGAGGCCCGCTCGCTTTTCTTCAAAACAGAAGAGATCGTGACGTGATCCTTGATTCCTCTTTGTCGCAAGGATTCATCCAAGAAGCGCAGTTGACGCTCCGTCGGCACCAAGACGAGCGTCGAGCGAGGTTCCGCCAACAGGAGTGAGACTGTCACGCGGTCCCAAAGAACTCCTGGGGGGACCACGAGGGTCATCCTTTTGTTTGATCTCCATTGTTGCCCGAAGAGCCTCTCGAGATAATCGAGGTCACTCCTAGAGGGTTTCAAGATGGAGGACGAGGTCCTTCCGTCCACACCATCGCCGCGTGAGCGCCAGGATGGATTCGCCGCTGAGATGATAGAGAAGAGTGAGGATCCATAGAGTTCAGCAATCCTTTGATAACGCATGAGATGCGGCGCTTCGAAGAGTGGTTGTGGATGAAGTACCGACAGAATGCGCTTCAATGATGTGTCTGAACCATCATCTTCCTCTATCCGCACGACGAAACCGAAGGTCTCACCTTGCCCGAATGGGATCTTGACGACACTCCCCAGCGACGCAGCTTCTCTCTCTGCTCGATATGAATAGAGGCCTTCGAGATGTGGCACCGGCACGCTGACCGCAACTGTGACGATCTCCCACTCGACGCCCGGCGCGACCGGATTCGGCACCGCCGGGTTCTTCAGTTTGAGTCGTGCCACGCTCGGGAAACTACCCCCTCGAAGCGTCAATGAGGGCTTGGGCCCTATCCGTTCTTTCCCAAGTGAACTCGGGAAGCTCTCTGCCGAAGTGTCCATAGGCAGCGGTCTTCTTGTAGATCGGACGGAGAAGATGCAAGTCCCGGATGATCGCTGCTGGCCGCAGATCAAAGACCTCGGTTATTGCTCGCTGGATGCTCTCCTCGCTGACCTTATTGCTTCCGAAAGTCTCAACGAAGAGGCCGACGGGTTGGGCCTTACCGATCGCGTAGGCAACCTGGACCTCACATCGATCTGCGAGGCCAGCGGCCACGACGTTCTTAGCAACCCAGCGCATCGCATAGGCAGCTGAACGGTCCACCTTGGATGGATCCTTTCCGCTGAAAGCGCCGCCACCATGACGAGCCATTCCGCCATAGGTGTCAACGATGATCTTTCGACCCGTAAGACCGGCATCGCCCATTGGTCCACCAATCACGAATCTCCCGGTGGGGTTGATGAGAGTTCGCACCTTCGAGAGATCGAGCCCACTCCCCGCGAGCACTACATCGATCACATGTTCCTTGATATCTGGGGCAAGCTTCCGATCCACATCGACGTCTTCCGCGTGTTGGCTCGAGATAACGATGGTGTCGATGGTGACGGGTCGATCCCCTTCATAGCCGATCGTGACTTGGGTCTTCCCATCAGGACGGAGATAGGGCAACAATCCTGACTTCCGAACCTCGGTCAGACGTTCTGCAAGTCGATGGGAGAGGTAGATCGGCAGCGGCATCAGCGAAGGTGTCTCATTGGAGGCATAACCAAACATCAACCCTTGGTCTCCGGCTCCTTGCAGATCGATTGGGTCACTTGACTTGGTGACGCGCTCTTCCACAGCATGGTCAACGCCTTGGGCGATATCGCTTGACTGCTGACCGATCGAGATGGAGACGCCGCAACTGTTGCCGTCAAAACCCTTCTCAGAGGAGTCATAACCGATTCCTAGGACGGTTTCGCGCACCAGGGACATCACATCTGCAAACCCCGAAGTGGTCACCTCACCTGCAACGTGAACCTGTCCAGTCGTTATCAACGTTTCGACAGCGACCCTCGACTTTGAATCTTGGCTAAGGAGGTCATCAAGGATCGCATCAGAGATCTGATCCGCAATCTTGTCTGGATGTCCCTCCGTGACAGACTCAGAGGTGAACAAGCGAACTGCTTTACTCATGAGAGATCCTTTCCGAGATCGCATCCAACAATCGATCAGCCATCTGCCTCTTGCTGACAGCCGTGAAACTCTCTATGACCCCACTCTTGTCCAAAAGGAATCCGCTGGTCTCATCAGAACCGAAGACTGCTCCAGCACTCACGTCATTGACGTAGAGGAGATCGACTCCCTTGCGCGCCAACTTCTCGGAGCCAAGACGAATAAGGTCCACTTCCGCAGGCTCGGTTTCAGCGGCAAATCCGACGAGAATCTGCCCTGGACTCCTTCTACCCGCAGCACGCTGCAATAGGTCTGGGTTCTCCTCTAGCAGGATCGCGCCAAGTTGATCCTTCTTGATCTTCCTGTCTTCCCGCACCACGGGACGCGCGTCAGCAACGGCCGCGGTCATGACGAGTACATCGCATTGCCCTTGATGGTGTTGGAGCGCATCGCCCATCTCTTCTGCGGTCTCTACTGAAACGCTTGTGATCCCTTCGATATCGGGGAGCGAATTGGGTCCCATGATCAGTGTGACCTGAGCACCTCTCAGCGCTGCTCGCTCGGCTATCTCATGAGCCTGTCGACCGCTAGAACGGTTACCGATATATCTGACGGGATCGATCGGCTCCCGAGTACCGCCACCAGTGATGAGGAATCTCGCGCCGATCAAGTCTGCACGACGCCCGTAACTTGCTTCCACGAAATCGATGATCTTCGAACTCTCGGGGAAACGACCTACGCCGACATCCTCACCGGTGAGCCTTCCGACATCCGGATCCATGACGAAGATACCTCGCTCACGAAGTACCTCGACATTGCTGACCGTTGCTGGGTTCTGCCACATCTCAGGATGCATGGCTGGGATCAGTATCACGGGTGCTTTCGTGCTGATCACGACGGAAGTGAGAAGGTCATCGGCTCGACCACTAGCAATGCGCGCGATCAAATCCGCAGTGGCTGGGGCAATGACGACCAGATCGGCTCTCTTCCCGATCTCTATATGCGGAACCTTTGCTACGTCACTCCAGAGTTCGGAGATGACCGGTCTATGCGATAACGCCTCCCAGGTCGCCTTGCCAACGAAATGAAGGGATGAAGGGGTAGGAACAACCGTTATAAGGAAGCCTCTCTCCTGAAGACGACGGAGGAGGTCGCAAGATTTATAAGCTGCGATCCCAGCACCAACACCAAGGACGAGTTCTCGTCCGCGAGGGAATCCCATCTCCTGCCTCGACTGGTCGGACTACTTGCCGGAGGTCGGTTCCAATTGCTCGATGGAGAGTAGGTTCCCGTTTATCTCACGGAGCGCGATGGAGAGCGGCTTCTCGTGAACGTTGGTCTCAACCAACGGGCCTACATATTCCAAGAGCCCTTCACCGAGCTGGGAATAGTACGCATTGATCTGACGAGCCCGCTTTGCCGCGTAAAGGACGAGTGAGTACTTCGAGCCAGTCTTCTCTAAGAGATCATCGATCGGAGGATTGGTGATTCCTTCAGACTTCAACTCCATAGTGCATCTACCTTCTTCTACTCGTCATGTACTCGAACCAAGCGACTCGCGTTCGGATGCGAATGTCTATTCGAAACGGATGCGGGGGCTCCCGGCTATGAGGTCGCTAAGGCTACCAGCCTCGATACGACCTGAGCGACCTCAGAATTGACCAGCACGTGATCGAATTCCTTCGCGGCAGCCATCTCTTCCTGGGCAATGGCTAATCGCTCTCGAATCCGTTCATCGCTGTCGCTGCCTCGACCCCTGATCCTGCCTTCTAATTCCTCCCAAGATGGAGGCGAGATGAAGACCAAAACCGCCTCCGGATGGACTTCCTTCACCTGACGCGCCCCTTGGAGCTCGATCTCCAGTAGAACATGCTTTCCTGCAAGACGATGGCGTTGAACATCCTCTTCCAATGTGCCATAGAGGTTGCCGGCGAATTCGGCCCATTCCATGAATTCGTTATTGGCGATACGTGCTTCGAATTCGGCACGTGTTACGAAGTGATAGTGAACCCCATCTTGCTCGCCATCACGTGGAGGTCTAGTCGTGACGCTAATACTGAGGAAGAAGTCTTCGAATCGTGCGACTTCTTGCGTGATCGTACTTTTGCCCACGCCACCAGGGCCGGAGATGACAAAGAGGCGACCATAGAAAGCGCTGGACATAGCGCCAAGAGTACTGAGCATCTTGGATGGGATGTTTCTCTCCACCAGTGTCAAGAGCTCTCTTCGCTGTCTGACTCCGAGACCAGCGATACGCCGCGTCCGCGAGATTCCTACCTTCTCCATCAAGCTCTCGGCGCGAAGCGGTCCCATCTGCGGCAGCGAAGTGAGAAGTTCGATCACTCGCATCCGTTGTGCGGCGGCGCTACTTGAATCGAAAATCTCTCGCATGGAGAGTGAACCCTCCTTGAGTGCGCTCTTTATCTTCGAGCGCTCCCGGCGGGCTGCGATTGCAAGCTCAGCGTTTCGTCGGCGCGTCTGGGGATCAAGAGAGGGTGGCGGATTCTTCATGGATCAGCCCAGCGAACGAATAATCGAATCTGCAGCTTCTGCAGGAAAAGGTGCGGCCGTGATCGGGCGACCGATCACCAAGTAGTCACTGCCAGCAATAAGAGCCTCTTTCGGGGTCATGACGCGGCGTTGATCGTCACCGGCTGACTCAATTCTGATCCCAGGAGTGATGATCTTCATGGTCGGCAATCCTCGTTTGAGGACCTCCACCTCATGCGGCGAGGCGACAAGGGCTCTCGCACCACCTTCAAGCGCGGTACGAGACAAACTCAAGGCTAGATCCGTTAGTCGAGAATTCACACCCATGGAATCGAGCGCACCTTGATCGAGGGATGTCAGCACCGTGACAGCCGCGACCATCGTGCCAGGTAAGTTCTCCGTAGCCGCCCTAATCATCTCTACCCCGCCCGAAGCGTGGACCGTGAGAATGAAGGGATCGAGTTCGGCGACAGCTGCCGCCGCCTTCCCTACCGTATTTGGGATGTCGTGGAGCTTGAGATCCAGGAAGATCTTCAGGTCCATCTCGCGCTTTATCTCTCTCAACGTGGAGAGCCCATGTCGGAGGTAGAACTCAAGTCCGAACTTGTAGATTCCGATGTACGGTCTCGTAGCCTCGATCAGCGATCTTGCTTTTGCTAGATCAGTGGTATCGACAGCAAGGATGATTGGCGAATCAACGTTCATGAGCGACGCCAACCGCATCTGAGAACCTTGTGAAGCCATGGTCTTGGATCAATGTCGAAAGACGATCTCGAATCTCAATCACACTCATCGGATTTCCGAAGGATGCAGTACCGATCGAGACCGCATCTGCACCCGCAGCCACGAGTTCCAGCGCATCTTCGCCGTGAACCACGCCACCCATCCCCACAATGGCAACCGATGGGAATCTCTCCCGAACTTGAAAGATCGCCCTAACGGCCACTGGACGAATCGCGGGTCCAGAGAGCCCACCAGTCTTGCCTGCTAAGTGTGGCCGCAAAGTCTTCGGATTTATGACCATGCCAAGCAAGGTGTTGATGAGGGCAAGGCCATCTGCACCCGCTTCGATGACCTCCCTAGCGATGGCGACGATATCGGTCACGTCGGGTGAGAGCTTGGCGATGATGGGGAACTCACCACCAAGGTTGATTCGAACTGCCTCTATCGCGGCACGGGCAGTCACTGGATCGCAAGAGAAGACCTGACCACGATTAGCCACATTCGGACAGGAGATATTGACCTCGATCGCCTTGATTCCTCGTTGTCCTCGGAGACGGCGAGCAAGGGCACCATACTCATCGACCGTCTCACCTGCGATTGAAACGATCACATCACATGATTGGGTTTGAAGCCACGCCAGATCTTCTTCGATGAAGGCATCGATGCCCGGTCCTTGCAATCCGATCGAGTTGAGCATCCCCGAGGGAGTTTCGGCCATACGGGGTGTGGGTCGTCCGGAGCGCGCTTTGAGCATGATCGACTTTGTCACCACCGCACCCAACTCCTTGAGCGGGAAGAACTGCGAGAGCTCCTTCCCTGATGCGGCGCAACCACTTGCCGTGAATATGGGATTCTTGAAGCGCACCCCAGCGATCGTGGTCGAGAAGTCGAGGGTCACCTAGCGACCTCATCCCAAGCGATTTCTTCACCATCAATGACGGGTCCCTCTATGCAGGTCCGAACCATCTTCACTTTGTCGCCACGCATCATTGGCAGGACGCAGGTCATGCAGATGCCGACACCGCAAGCCATCGCTTCTTCTACCGACACCTGATGCGGAATAGAAAGGCTACGGGCGATGTCATCGACGGCTCGAAGCATTGCCATAGGGCCACATGAGTAGATGAGATCGATCCTCTGTCGTGTGATGATCTCTGGTAGAACGTCCGTGACCCGCCCCTGTATCCCAGCGCTCCCGTCATCGGTCGTGACCGTAACTGAGTTGACGGTTCTCTTCCCTTCAAGGGGGGCGAAGACCTTCGAACTGGTGGCCGCTCCGATAATGGCATCCACACGACAACCCCGCGCCTTGAGATGATCTGCGAGATCGAAGAGTGGTGCCGCGCCATATCCGCCTCCAACGATGGCGACATTGACCGGATCAGCCGGGAGTGGGAATGAGGTCCCAAGTGGCCCGGTGATCTTCAAGAGCGTGCCCTCACTCTGTGCGACCAACCAATCACTGCCCTTACCGCTTCGGGCAACGATCAATTCGATGACCGCACCATGCGAGGGATCCTGACGACTTCGATAGATGGCGAAGACTCGATGCAGGAGCATGCTGCTCTGGTCGCCACCCACGGATAATGCAATGAAGTTGCCTGGTTTGGCACCCTCCGCAATTCCTTCTGCTTGCAATACGAGATGAAAGTATGTGCCCACTTTTCGTATCGAAAGAAGGCGTCCAGTCGTATGCCGGGCAGCCTTATTGATCTGTCTCAATCCGCGCTCCTCGTGGCAAGCCAATCTTGCAGGGACTTCACGGACAGCTCCTCATCACGGAGCGCTCGCATCGCTTCCACTGCCGCCTTCAGTGCAGCTGTCGTCGTAAGGCATGGAAGATTCTTGACGATCGCGGCGGTCCTGATCAATCGGCCATCTTGACGCTGATCCCGTCCAAAGGGAGTATTCACAACAAGATTCACCAAGCCCTGACTGATCAGGGTCAGAGCGGTCCCCTCAGTCGATCCTTCATGAGATGCATCGATTGACTCGAAGTGCTTCCTTACCCGAACTGACGGAATACCCATGCTTGAGAGGAAATCGTGAGTGCCGGCGGTCGCAAAAATTGAATAACCCATCTCATTCAATTGCTGAAGGGAGTGTCCAGCTGCGGCCTTATCTTTATCGGCAAGCGAGACGAAAATCGATCCACTCTTTGGAAGCGCTCCGAAAGCGCTGATCTGACTCTTCGCAAAGGCGGCTCCGAAGGTTGGAGCGATCCCCATCACTTCGCCGGTCGATTTCATCTCCGGACCAAGGACGGTGTCAACACCCTCACCATTCCTTCGCCGGAAGCGATTCCATGGCAGCACTGCCTCCTTCACTGCGACAGATCCAGTAGAAGGTAGATCTTGGAGTAATCCGCCATCTCTCATCTCCGCGATACTGACCCCGACTGCGATCTGAGCGGCGGCCTTTGCTAACGGATAACCCGTGGCCTTGCTAACGAATGGCACTGTGCGAGAGGCCCGAGGATTCGCCTCTAAGACGAAGAGTTTCTCCGAACCTGGAGCACCAGCAATCGCAAATTGAATATTGATAAGTCCCCGAACACCCACCGACCGAGCGATACGGAACGTAGCCTCCTCTATCTCCTTCAACATCTCACTCGATATCGATTGTGGTGGGATGACGCAAGCACTATCCCCACTGTGGACCCCAGCCTCTTCGATATGTTCCATGACGCCGCCCATGAAGAGTTGATCGCCATCGAAGAGCGCATCGACATCGACCTCTGTCGCTGAGTCAAGGAACTTGTCGATCAAGACCGGTCGGCTGGGCGTGATCTCTGTCGCTCGTTCGATGAAGGATGCCAGCGAAGTATCGTCATAGACGATCTCCATCCCGCGTCCGCCAAGAACGAAGGAAGGGCGCACCAATACTGGGTATCCGACGCGATTGGCAATCTCCCGTGCTTCTTCGATATTCACAGCCATTCCGAACTCAGGTGCATTCAGCCCTTGGTCAATGAGGAGCGTTCCGAACGCTCCTCTCTCCTCTGCAAGATCGATCGCATCCGGTGCGGTCCCAAGAATTGGAATACCCTCATCGGCAAGAGCCCGTGCGAGACCTAGTGGAGTCTGACCACCTAGTTGGACGATGACGCCCAAGACAGGTCCCGCAGCCATCTCAGCATGGATCACTTCCAAGACATCTTCCAAAGTGAGCGGTTCGAAGTAGAGGCGATCCGACGTGTCGTAATCCGTAGAGACCGTCTCCGGATTGCAGTTGACCATCACCGTCTCGTAACCAGCTGCGCTCAGCGTGAAACAAGCATGAACACAGGAGTAGTCGAACTCGATACCTTGCCCGATTCGATTCGGTCCCGAGCCCAGGATGATGACCGCAGGCTTCTCTCGAATAGCGACTTCGCTCTCCTCATCGTACGAGGAATAGTGATACGGAGTCTTCGCTTCGAACTCAGCTGCACAGGTATCGACCGTCTTGTAGATGGGTCGGACAGCGAGGCGATGGCGCGTTCTTCTGACTTCGGCTTCGTCGAGACCACGAATCTGAGCGATCTGTGCGTCCGAAAAACCATGTCGTTTCAACTTATGAAGAATCTCTGCATCAAGTTCCACCGCATCTCGACACTCCGCTGCAAGGGTGTTCAAGAGATGGATCTGTTCAAGCACCCATGGATCGAATCGGGTGATCTTCTCCACCTCGTCGAAACTGACTCCAGCGAGTAGGGCCCTTTGGATCCCGACGAGGCGAGCGTCAGTCGGTTCACTGATCACCCTTAGGAGTTCTTCTCTCGATTGGGTTATCGGCACGAACGAGAAAGTTGAACCTTTCTTTTCAAGCGATCTCATCGCTTTTTGCAGCGCTTCAGTGAAGTTCCTCCCGATCGCCATCGACTCCCCCACCGACTTCATCGTGGTCGTGAGGCGCGTATCAGCATCAGGGAACTTCTCAAATGCAAAGCGAGGCACCTTCACGACGATGTAGTCCAACGTAGGCTCGAAGGAAGCGGGTGTGGCGGCGGTTATGTCATTAGGAATCTCATTGAGCGTATAACCGATCGCTAATTCAGTGGCGATCTTCGCGATGGGGAATCCGGTCGCTTTCGATGCGAGTGCTGAGGATCGCGAGACGCGTGGGTTCATCTCGATGACGATGATCCTGCCATCCGTTGGATTGATGGCAAACTGGATGTTGCATCCACCAGTATCGACACCTACTTCACGGATTATCCCGATCGCAAGGTTTCGAAGTCGTTGAAGTTCGACGTCAGTCAGGGTGAGTGCGGGGGCGACGGTGACGGAGTCACCGGTATGCACACCCATCGGATCGATATTCTCGATGCTGCATACGATCACGACATTGTCGAGACGGTCGCGCATTACCTCGAGTTCGTATTCCTTCCAGCCGATGATCGATTCCTCAAGCAAGACTTCACTCGTCGGAGAATGGCGCAGTCCTGCACCCGCAATCAGACGTAGTTCCTCTAGGGAGTGAGCGATACCGCTACCTAGACCCCCCATAGTGAAGGAGGGGCGCACTACCACTGGGAATCCGAGCTGCGTTGCGCCAGCTTCACACTCAGCCATGGTGTGACAGATGATCGAGCGAGCAGACTCACCACCGACCTTCGCGACGATCTCCCGGAAGAGCTCTCGATTCTCTCCACGATTGATCGCCTCGACATCTGCACCGATCAGCCGGACACCGTATTTCTCGAGAATTCCATCGCGAGCAAGTGCCATCGCAGCATTGAGGGCGGTTTGACCTCCGAGCGTGGCAAGGATCGCATCCGGGCGCTGCTCCTTGATGATCCGCTCGAGGAACTCAGTCGTGATCGGTTCCACGTAGGTCGCGTCAGCGAACTCCGGATCGGTCATGATCGTCGCCGGATTGCTGTTGACCAGGATGACGCGAATACCTTCTTGCTTGAGAACACGACAGGCCTGTGTGCCTGAGTAGTCGAACTCGCATGCTTGTCCGATCACTATCGGACCACTACCGATCACAAGTACCGAGGAGATGGAAGTGTCCCTAGCCACGAGATGCCGATCCGATCTTCTTCTCGTTCTCCATCATCGAAACGAAATCATCGAAGAGATAGTTCGCATCGTGAGGCCCTGCTGCAGCCTCAGGGTGGTACTGAACTGAAAAGGCAGGTCGCTCGATCAAGCGTATGCCTTCCACGACACCATCGTTGAGGCATACATGGGTGACTTCGCCCGGTCCGTAGACAGTTTGAAAATGTCCGTCGACAGGAGCTTCGAGAGCGAAACCATGATTATGTGCCGTGATCTCAACTCGCCCGGTCGTCCTATTGAGAACCGGTTGGTTGATTCCCCGATGCCCGAATTGCAACTTATAAGTTTCGAACCCGACCGCACGACCCAGGATCTGGTGTCCGAAACAGATACCGAAGACAGGCAAGGATCTGCCCAAGAGTTCTCGAACCAACATCACTACCTCGTCCATCGTGCTTGGATCACCCGGACCATTGGAGAGGAAGAAGCCATCAGGTCTGATGCGTTCGATCTCACTCAGGAGGCGCTCCATCGTCCAATTACTAGGTAGGACATGGACTTCGATACCGCGTTCCGACATGTTCTTCGGTGTAGCAGCCTTGATCCCAAGATCCAGTGCTACGACCGTGAAACGCTTCTCACCACGAGCACGGACCAGATAGGGCTCGACTGTCGAGACTTGGTCAGAAAGCTTCGAACCTTCCATCCGTGATGAATTTCGAACAGCAATCACCATCTCCTCGCGACTGAGACTCTTGCCCGAGAAGATTCCGGCTCTCATTGCCCCTCGGTCTCGAAGATGCCTTGTGATAGCTCTGGTATCAATCGACTTGATCCCCACGATGCCTTGTCGTTGCAGTTCACCCTCAAGGTCGGTGTCTGCTCGCCAACTACTTACGCGAGGTGACGGATCACGTACCGCGAAACCTGCAACCCAGATCTGAGAACTCTCATTGTCCTCAACATTCATCCCCGTGTTGCCTATGTGCGGAGCAGTCATCACAACGATTTGCTTGTGATACGAGGGATCAGTGAGGGTCTCTTGATAGCCACTCATGCCCGTCGCAAAGACTGCCTCACCGAAAGTCTCACCAACGGCGCCCCACGGCTCTCCTCGGAAGATACGTCCATCATCAAGGACCAGGAAGGCGTCAAGGCTCACTTGATGACCGTACCTTCTCGCATCACCCAGGTACCTCTGTATAGGACGTCATGTACGTAACATCCGACCTCAAGTCCATGGAAGGGGGTGTTCTTACTTCGCGATACGGTCAATTCCCTATCGATCTGCCACTTCCGGTCACGATCGACCACCATCAATGAAGCGAGGCGTCCCACCTCGAGAGGCTTGATGTGATCCGTGTAACCAGCAATCTCAGCAGGTTTACTGCTCATTCGAGCGATCAACTCGGTGAAGCTCATCAACCCGGAGTCGACCATAGCTCTGCTTGAGATCGCCAAAGCAGTCTCTAGGCCGATCATCCCAAAGGCAGCCGCATCCCATTCGCACTCCTTCGCTTCTTCGGGATGAGGAGCATGATCCGTTGCAATGACATCGATCGTTCCGTCAGCTAGGCCCTCACGGAGCGCCATGACATCGGAAGTATGTCGCAGAGGTGGATTCACCTTGTAGACCGGATCGAAAGTGGTGGCAAGTTCATCGGTCAACAAGAGATGATGAGGTGTCACTTCAGCTGTGACATTTATTCCACGCTCCTTGGCCCATTTGATGATCGCCACGCTTCCCGCGGTGCTGACATGACAGATGTGCAATCTTGATCCGACATGATCGGCAAGGAGTACGTCTCTCGCAATGATTGCTTCTTCCGCTACCGCGGGCCAACCTTTGAGTCCTATTCGAGCAGAGACAGCACCTTCATTCATCTGAGCACCACGGGTGAGAGCAGGGTCCTGGGCATGTTGCGCAATCACGCCATCAAAGATCTTGACATACTCGAGCGCACGTCGCATGAGAACTGGATCAGAGACACAATGACCATCATCACTGAAGATTCGAACGCGCGCTCGTGATTCGGCCATGGCTAGGATCTCTGCGAGGCGTTCTCCTTCTTGACCCACGGTGACTGCGCCGATCGGAAAGACGTCACATAACCCCGCTTCGACTCCGAGCGAGAAGACTTGCTCGACTACTCCTGCAGTATCCGCAACAGGGTTCGTGTTCGGCATCGCACTGATCGCTCCGAATCCACCACGAACCGCGGAAGCGCTTCCACTCTGCACCGTCTCGGCATCTTCCTTGCCAGGTTCCCGTAAGTGGGTGTGAAGGTCGACCAATGTTGGGGCGAGGGTCATTCCCTGCATGTCGATCACTTCAGCATCATGAGCAGAAATCTGAGATGCATCTCGTGAGAGTGCTGCAATCCTCTCCCCGTCGATCAGGATGTTGATGCTATTACCATCGGTATCGACACCATTGCTCAAAAGGGTTCGAGTCATCATGCTCTCTCCTGATCCAACGCGTTCTCCGGCAATTCATGGCTACCAGCCATGAGGAGGTAGAGGACTGCCATCCTGACGAAGACTCCATTGGCGACCTGATCGACGATCAGGGATCTCGCACTATCAGCGCTTGAAGCGTCGATCTCGACACCGCGGTTCATGGGACCCGGATGCAGGATCACTGCTTCTGGCTTCATCTTTGCGACGCGGTCGATGTTGAGTCCGTAGTGACGCGAAAACTCGCGCTCAGTGGGGAAGAAACCCTGATTCATCCGTTCCCGTTGAATGCGAAGCGGCATGACAACATCGAATTCCTCAATACTCTCATCGATGCGATACGAGACTTCTACGGGCCACTCCCCTATTTCGACAGGTAGGAGCGTCGGCGGTGCGATCAAAGTGACTTTTGCGCCAAGCATCGACGCCAGGAAGATATTGCTCCGTGCAACACGGGAGTGCAGGATGTCGCCGACGATTGCAAGACGAAGCCCGTCCAAACCGCCTCCAACTCCTCCGAAGCGGTTTCGCATTGTGAAGGCATCAAGAAGGGCTTGGGTAGGGTGCTGACGAGTTCCATCACCGGCATTGATGACTGGACCTTTGATCCAACCAGAATCAGCGAGCCTCTGAGGAGCACCCGAAGATGGATGCCGGATGATTACAGCATCAGCACCCATCGCCTGAAGCGTCAGTGCGGTGTCCTTCAGGGATTCACCTTTGCTTACGCTGGAACCTTTAGCATTGAAATTGATGACATCCGCTGAAAGGCGCTTCGCTGCGGTTTCGAAGGAGATCCTTGTTCTCGTTGAGTCTTCGTAGAAGAGATTGACCACTGCGCGACCACGGAGGGTCGGCAACTTCTTCATCTTTCCCTCGCTCAACTGTGAGAGTTGCGCGGCGGTGTCAAGGATCGCGATGGCGCTCTCTCGCGTGAGGTCATCCACCGAGAGAAGGTGGCGTGGGATCTTCATCCTTCGATCACCACCTCATCGACTTCTTCAAATGGCATCAAGCGGACCCGCACGCTCTCGCTCCGGGCCGTTGGGATGTTCTTGCCGACATAATCAGCGCGAATCGGAAGTTCACGATGCCCGCGGTCGACAAGAACGGCGAGCTGTACCGTGGCAGGGCGACCTATCTCTCCAAGGGCATCGAGAGCTGCCCGGATGGTTCGCCCGGAAAAGAAGACATCATCAACTAAGACGACATCTCTACCTTCCACACCACTGACCGGGATCTGGGTGGGACTGAGGGGACGGGGTGGGCGAAGGCGGAGGTCGTCGCGATGGAGAGTGATGTCGATAGAGCCCATTTCAACTGGGCGACCTTCGATCTGGGAGATATCTCGTTGAAGACGTTGAGCCAACGTCACGCCTCGGGTTGGGATCCCCAACAGAAGTAGATTTTCCGCACCTTTGTTTCGCTCAAGTATTTCGTGCGAGATGCGTCGGATAGCGCGAGAGATATCCTCGCGGGACAAAACGATGCGCGTCATTGACGCCTCCTTCACCGCCTCACAGGACGGCACTTAAAGGTGGTCGAAGCATATACCAAGGTGGCGAGGGCGCTGCGGCAATAGCGAAAGCGCTTGCCCGGGGATTATGCGAGGGTGTCTGCGAGAGAGGAGATGCGAGCGAGTAACCCATTGATAAAACGAGCAGAGTCTTCAGTGGACAACCGCTCCGCCAAAATGACCGCCTCGCTGATAGCAACCGAATCATCGACATCTCCCCAAAGGATCTCGAATATCGCAATCCGCAGGATGTTTCGATCAACGGCTGGTAGACGATCCTTATCCCAGCCCTCAGCGTAGGTGTGGATCAACGTGTCGATACGATCGCGATGGGCGTTGACACCTGAGATAAGTTGATCGGTGTATTCCCGATGTTCCCGTTCCATCAAATCCAATTCCAGCGGATTTGGAAGCTGCCCCTTGAGGTCAGCGGCGAATATCAGATCGAGGGCAGCCTTGCGAGCCTTGGCACGCGCACTCATTACGCGCGACCGAGATACTCACCAGTGCGCGTATCGACAAGGACCTTCTCCCCTTGCTTGATGAAGAGTGGGACCTGAATCGTGATTCCAGTTTCGACTGTCGCTGGCTTCGACCCCGCATTGGAGCGATCCCCTTGGAGACCAGGCTCCGTGTAGGTGATGTCGAGGGCTACCGAGGCTGGCAATTCGATGAAGAGTGGATTTCCTTCATGTATAGCGACCACAGCATCCGTGTTCTCCAGCATGTAGTTCGCACTCTCTCCGACTGTCTCCCCAGGAATTGTCATCTGGTCATACGAGGCTGAGTCCATGAAGACGAAGTCTTCGCCGTCCTTGTAAAGAAACTGCATCTCGCGTCGCTCAAGGATCGCAACTTCCACTTTGATCCCAGCGTTGAAAGTCTTCTCGACGACCTTGCCGGAAAGGACATTCTTCAGCTTTGTCCGCACGAAGGCCGGGCCCTTGCCAGGCTTCACGTGTTGAAACTCGACCACGGTCCAGAGTTGACCATCGATATCCAAGGTCATGCCGTTCTTCAAGTCGTTAGTCGTTGCCACGATTCAGTCCATCCTCAGGTTCATCGAAGGTAATTCCTTGGTCTGTCGCATGATCAAAGCCGATGCCGACACCCTCACAGGACATCCCATGAGGACTCTTATTCTACGAGGGAGTCCATGGCTATCAGAGCCAAACGATAGGAATCCTCTTTGAACCCAGCGATCGTTCCCGTGGAAACGCCGCTGATAAGAGAGGTATGACGGAATTCCTCCCGGGCAAGTGGATTTGAGAGATGCACCTCGATCAAGGGAGCCCGGAGCATTGCGCAGGCATCGCGTAGCGCAATCGAATAATGCGTGAAAGCAGCCGGATTGAAGATCACAGGTATCGCCTTCTCCATCGCTTCGTGGAGCCAACCGATGAGGACTGCTTCATCATCACTCTGACGGATCTCCACAGCCAGATCGAGTTCTTCGGCGCTTCTTTTGATGAAGTCACAGAGTTGTCCATAATCGAGGTCGCCATAGAACCTATGTTCACGAGCTCCGAGCTTGCCGAGATTGGGACCATTGAGGACGAGGATCTCTTTCATTGATTCACATCCTACGCAATCGCCACGCGTTGGTTGAAGACTCTTCTCGCCGTGTCGACGGATATCTCACTGCTCAGTACGGGTTCTCCCGGGGCCTGAAGGGTAACGAATCGAAGTTTTCCATCCTTCACTTTCTTGTCGCGCTCCATGATCTGAAGCAAGCGGTCAAAGGAACCAGCCTTGTACGAAGTGGGTAGGTTCAATCTCCGTAGGAGATACCGGTGGCGATCTACGATCTTCGGGTCCAGACCGTTGACCTCGACACTAAGTTCAGCAGCAAAGACCATGCCGATCGCAACGGCTTCGCCATGGCGCATCTGGAAGTCCTCCGCAACTTCGATCGCATGGCCGAGCGTGTGACCGTAATTGAGGAATGCACGCTCTCCTCCCTCACGAAAGTCCCTGGAGACGATTCCTTCTTTGACGGCGACGCTCTTCTTGATGATCTCACTCAAGGAGGCAGAGTCAGAAGGGTTTGCGAGATCCGAATCAGTCATGCCCTCTGCTAGATCAAGGATCTCTGTATCTGCGATGAATCCACACTTGATCGCCTCCGCAAGACCCGCAGCTAGATCACGAGAAGAGAGACTTTCCAAGAACCTTTGATCAATGAGGGTCGCAACAGGTGCGTGAAAGGCACCGACCAAGTTCTTCCCAGCTGCCATGTTGATACCGGTCTTCCCACCGATTGCTGCATCAACCATGCCTGCCATGGTGGTGGGTATGGCTATCCAGCCAACACCCCGCATCCAGCATGCCGCGACGAAACCTGCAAGATCCGTGGTGGCCCCGCCTCCAACGCCGATGATGAGACCGTCTCTTGGGAAGTTCACCTCACCCAATCGCTTCAAAACTCTTTCGAAGTTATCGAATGACTTCTGCGCCTCCCCGTCTGGGAGATGGATGACTTCTGAACTGACCGCGGCTGCCTTGAGAAGCCCATCGAGATTTACATGACTGGCTACCTCGTTGGAAGAGATGGTGACTACTTTGCGCCCAAAAGCGAGCTTGGCGATGACTTCTTCAATCGTTCTCGTGAAGATGACTTCTCCGTGCGGCATCGCTCTACCTCCACCCTGAGATGATCTTGGCTACTACCTGATCCGGAGCATCTTCATTTGTATCCACGATCCGTGTTGCCAACCTGGAGTAGATCGGTCTTCGCTTATTCATCAATTCCTGCCAGCTGGCTCGTGGATTGACGAGCAGGAGCGGTCTCTCTCGATTGAAACCAACTCGCGGTGCTGCATAGGCGATCGTCACATCGAGGAAGATGACTTCGCAATCCCCTTCGCTCTTTAGCGAGCCAATCCTCTTCTCTACCACTTCACTCATCACCGCACCGCCACCAAGGGCAATAACACCACGGGCATCGAGGAGAGATTGCAGCACCACTTCTTCCTCGATTTTCCTGAAGTGAGGTTCGCCATCCTCAACGAAGATCTCCGAGATCCTCTTTCCAGTGCGCTCTTCGATCTCGTGATCGGTGTCGGTGAAATCGATTCCTAACTCCCGCGCCAAGAGACCACCTACTGTGCTCTTTCCAGCGCCAGGCGGACCTATCAAGATGATCCGTCGCGGGATACCAAGGCTCTTCGTCATCGAACTGAGATGTTCTCCATGAAGGAGCGGAAATTCCTCTTCGTCTCCTCAATGTGGTCGCCGCCAAACTTCTCTAGCAGCGCTTCCGCCAGAACGAGGGCGACCATAGCCTCACCGATCACACCAGCGGCAGGTACGGCGCAAACGTCCGATCGCTGATTGATCGCCTTTGCGCTCTCACCTGTCGTAACATCGATGGTCGCGAGGGCCTTTGGCACGGTCGAGATGGGTTTCATCGCACCGCGAACTCGCAATCTCTCCCCCGTAGTCATGCCACCTTCGGTGCCGCCAGAGCGATTGCTAAGTCGAGTGATGGAGCCATCCTTTTTTTCTATCTCGTCGTGAGCAGCGCTTCCACGTCGCGCTGCAGAGGCGAAGCCGTCACCGATCTCAACACCTTTGATGGCTTGGATTCCCATGATCGCTGCGGCAAGTCGTGAATCGATGCGTCGATCCCAATGGACGTGGGACCCAAGACCGATCGGACAGTTTTCGACAACGACTTCAAAGACTCCGCCGAGGGTGTCGCCTTCGCGATGCGCCTCTTCGATCTCGGTCACCATTGCCGCTGAGAGATCCGACCAGGCAGCTCTCACCGGACTCTCATCGATCAGAGCCCGATCCTTGTAACTTGGAGAGGTGCGTTCGCCTGAATCAATCTTTCCTATCGCTATGACGTGACTGAAGATTTCCGTGCTGGCAACCTCTCTCAGAAGTTGACGGGCGACGACGGAGAGCGCCACTCTCATCGCAGTCTCACGCGCGCTTGCCCGTTCCAAAATAGGTCGTGCATCGGTGAAACCGTATTTCTGCATACCGACGAGGTCCGCATGTCCGGGGCGAGGACGAGAGAGGGGCTCATTTCGGGCGAGACCTTGGAGTTCTGAGGGATCGACTGGGTCCGAAGCCATCACCTTCTCCCACTTGGGCCACTCACTGTTAGCGATCTCGATCGCGATGGGCCCACCCTGCGTTACTCCGTGACGAACACCTGACTTGATGGTGACTTGATCTTCCTCGAACTTCTGTCGCGCACCACGTCCAAAGCCAAGTCGCCGGCGTCCTAGTTCAGACTGGATGTCACTCGTGGTCAGCGGAACCCCAGCGGGAATTCCTTCGATGATTCCAGTGAGCGCCGGACCATGCGATTCGCCTGCAGTCAACCAACGCATTCGCGAATTCTCCCATAGTCATGATCGTCAGGCTCAGCATTTCAAGGGCAACGCGGTACCTCAGCCAAGGGCAACGAGTGTTCCAAGGGTAAGGAGAGGTGCGAAAGGGATGCTCGATTGCGATCGACCCCGAAAAAGCAAGAGAAGGAGGGTCAGAGTAGAAACCGAGGCCACGCCCATAAGCCACTCAAAGAGATTCAGATGCGGCACCATGAAGAGGATCAGATACCCAGTCAACTTGATGTCTCCCATGCCAATGGTTCCAAGAATGTGCACTCTCAATCGACGTGACGCAAAGAGTAAAGTCAAAGACCCCAGATAGAGCGCAAATGAGTTCCATCCCAGTACCGGTCTTTCAAAACTGACCGAGATCACAAGGTGAAGAAGGAAGGCCACGCCCAGCAGGAGATTCGGGATCCTTCGAGTGAGGAGATCAATGAGACCGGCGAGAACGAGAGTGATGAGCGCTAGGAGTAGATGCAAAGACACGTACGGACGATATGTGCTTCGAGCTACTCAGTGGCTGCGATGCTCCGAACTGTGGACAACAAGACTGTTCGATACATCCCATCACGATCGAATTCCACCCCACTGAAGAGGACCGCTTGATCAACTGCCTGCGCGACCAGAATCGGAAGACCTGAAATCACTCTTCCTGAAGCAACTCCAGCCAAGACCGAGGGCCATGGCGCATAGGAGAAGTCGATCAAGGTTCCGCTAAAACCCATCAGGTTTGCGGAGATGAGACTCTGGCTAGTTGCCGGCAGAGTTGAGATGACAAGCTGCCTGTCATTGAGAAGAACCCCCGAGAGCTCTTCCATGGACCTCGTCTTGATTGAAACCCGTCCGGAGGTAGGGAGTGATTGATCTCGCGATTGATTTCGACGATAGATGGTGACCGACGAGGATGAACCAATCGCCTCGAGCGCAATCAGAACGGATCGGGCGGTTGCACCGTTACCCAAAAGAACTACTGAATCTGAGTCGACTCCTTCGACCTTCATTACTCGCTGTAAACCAGAAATGTCAGTGTTGAAAGAACCTCTAGGAGTGATCGTATTGATGGAATGTGCAGCTAGGGCCACAGGGTCGATTGGAAGGTCAAGTGAGAAACCGACTTCCTTCAGCGGCATCGTCAATGAGAAACCACTCCAATTCTCATCGCCTTCGGCAAAACTGCGTTCGATCAGCTCTCTCGCCTGGACTTCATCAGCTTCAATACGGCGATAGTCATACTCGATACCCAATTCTTTGTAGATGAGACCGTGAACGAGTGGTGAGAGGGAATGATCAATTGGTTTGCCAAGGACTGCTGCCCTAATCATCAAAAAGACCTTTTCGATAGTTTTCGCGATAGAGACGCTTCCACTCCAGGAATTCTTCATATGAGTTCGTGAAGCGCGTCTCCAGTGGTGCAACTGTTATGAAGTAGGTCCAGTTGCCCTCCTCCGGCTTCAGGGCCGCTTCAATTGCAGCACGAGTAGGAGACCCGATCGGACCAGGCGGAAGACCGCGAACCCGATAAGTGTTGTAAGGACTATTCACCTTAGTCTCATCAAGAGTGAGTGAAATCTCGCCGCGCGAACCCTGAAGGTAGTGAACCGTTGAGTCCAGCTGCAGCGCCATTCCCTTCTCCAAACGGTTGTGGATCACCCGTGAAACCTTGGCGAAGACATCGGGAGTTCCCTCCGCCTCGATCAAAGATGCGACGGTGATGATCTCCTCTGGAGCCAGATCGAACTCATTCTCACGGATCTCAAGTCCCTCAATGGCAGCGTTGAACCTACGCAACATCGAACGGATGACATCCTCGGTGCTCGTACCTGGTTCGAAGGAGTAACGTGCTGGATAGAGATACCCCTCTAGTGACCTCGCGTTGAATCCTTCAGGTGCTGGTGTTGCCTCAAGGACTTCCGCAACTTTCGCGTACCCAAGTGAAGTCAAGAGCTCTTGAACCTCACTGAGCCTTACTCCATCACGCAAAGTGATCAAGCCTTGAATTCGCTTCGGATCCAAGAGTTGGTTCAATGCTTCCACTGCAGGGATCCTGGTGTCGAGAAGGTAGCTTCCTGGAGCGATCCGTTCGGCTCTCGCATCATTGATGGCCAATTGGAAGAAGACTTGCCATGAGTCGATGACGCCAGCCCTATCCAGTTTCCTTGCTATCTCTTCTCCTGTGTCTCCCTCTTCCACCACGATCTCAACGCCTGCCTGACTCTCTCCTGCAGGGAAGTCTGAGAACCCTTGCGGACGATTTGCCACCTCTCGGATGCCGAGCGTTACTACCACCAACAAGAGTGCGACTACCGAGATAACTCTTTGGTTTGACCGATCCTTCAAGGTTTCAAACATGGAGCTAGAGCTCGCTTCCGGCGTATCTCAACGTATTTCGCTCAGTCAGGAGGACTCCCTCAAGAAGAAGAGTTGCAGCTACCGCATCGACTTCGCCTCTACCTTCCTTCTCACTCTTTCCGCTGGCACGCATCTCGCTGAGCGCGCTCTTCGTCGTAAGTCGCTCGTCGACGAGTCGAATCTGAATCGCATGCATGGATGCGACCTCGATCGCGAATTCACGCGCCAAGCGCGCCGAGCTACCGGCATCTCCAGATAGGTTCACGGGATATCCGATGTAGATGATCACGGGTTCATACTCCTCGAGGATCTTCGAGAGGTCCGTCTCCCATGCTTGGGCATCCAACACCGAGGTCGGGAATGCAAACTGCCCATCGGGATCACTGACAGCGACTCCGATCCGCGAAAGTCCGAAGTCGAGCGCAAGCCGCCTCCCCTTCAGAAGCGAAGGAGAGGGAATCTCACTCATGATGCGGCGATCGACTTCGCTAGTTCGTCACGCATAGTCGCGAGGGCCTCACTGACCTTCTCGCTCGCTACCCCACCGCCTTGTGCAAAGTCATCCTTTCCGCCACCACCGCCGCCCAGGACGGTTGAACCTGACTTTACGAGCGATCCAGCTCTCGCTCCCTTTTCCCGGGCGAGGGCATCAGTTGCGGCGACAAGGACAACTTTTCCATTAGTAATGGACGCGAGCGTGATGACTGTTCCACTTGCTAAATCCCGAAGCGAAAGCGCGATCTCACGCAACTCATCTCCGGTAAGACCTGCTGGAAGCAATCTTCCAAACCAGCCAAGTCCATTCACTGAATCCGCGGATTTCAGTGCCGCGGAAAGTTCCTCCACCTGATTCTTGACTCGCAGTTGACCGAGTGAGCGCTCGGCCTCTTTGAGAGACGATAAGACGGACTCGATTCGCTCTGGCAATTCCTCGCTTCGAGTTACTTTGACGAGGTCCATAACGCGAGATAAGAGAATATGTTCGCGGGCGAGGAACGAGAATGCATCGTTACCAACCAGCGCTTCGACGCGTCGCACGCCTGATCCAATCGAAGATTCACTCATCAATTTCACTAGACCGAGCTCACCAGAGGCATTGACATGTGTTCCGCCACAGAGCTCTCGTGCCCAATCACCGACGCTTACGACCCTTACCCTGTCACCGTACTTCTCACCAAAGAGCGCCATCGCTCCCATTGCGCGAGCCTCATCTTGACTCATCTCAGCAGCAGTAACTGGAAGATTCGAGAGGAGTAGTTCATTGACTCGCCCTTCAACCTCTTCCATTGCGATGCTCGAAACTGGCGACGTCGATGGGAAATCGAATCGGAAACGGCCAGGCGCATTCTCAGAGCCTGCCTGCGTTGCAGTCTCACCGAGTACTTCGCGGAAAGCCTTATGAACCATATGTGTTGCGGTATGCGCGCGGGAGATTCCTCGTCGTCGATCGATGTCGATCTTTGCGTGCGCGCTACTTCCGATCTCCGCTTCGCCCTCAAGCATCTCACCACGATGTATGAAGAGCCCTGGTATCGGTGATTGAACATCGAAAACATCGAAGATGGCTCCATTGCCCAGATGGATCTGACCATGGTCAGCGAGCTGACCGCCACCCTCGGCGTAGAACGGTGTGCGATCAAGAACGATCTCTACCGATCCTTGGCCAGCAGCTACTGACTTGCCGTCGGAGATGATTCCCACAATCTTCGACTCGGAGTCGGTCCTGCTGTACCCGACGAAATCAGTCGGTGCGTTCGATTCAAGCACTTTGCGATATTCGCTGAGATCAGTGTGTCCACTCTTCTTCGCCTTGGCATCGGCCTTGGCGCGCTCCTTCTGTTCTCGCATCAGGGACTTGAATCCACCTTCATCGATGGCAAGCCCTGCCTCAGCTGCCATCTCCAGGGTCAGATCAAAGGGGAAGCCATAGGTATCGTGAAGTTTGAATGCATCACTGGCATCGAGACTCTTTGAGCCGGAATCCTTCGCTCGCTTTGCAGCGATATCGAAAATCTGAGTTCCACTCTTGAGGGTCTCTAGGAAGGTGGCCTCCTCGGCTGCCGTCACTTCTTCGATCCTGCCGCGATCCCTCTCGAGCTCCGGATATTGCGGCGCCATGGCTTCGATTGATGAGCGAACCAATTCGACCAACGTCGGGTCTTCGCTACCCAGCAACCGCATATTCCGCACGACTCGACGCATCATTCGGCGCAGCACATAGCCGCGCCCCTCATTTCCTGGAGTGACGCCATCGCCAATCAGCATCGCAGCGGTACGTGCGTGATCGGCAATCACTCGAAGTGAGACATCGTTCTTGACTTCGTTTCCATACCGGACACCAGTGAGTTCGGAGGCCTTGCGCAAGATGATGCTCGTGGTATCGATCTCGTAGATGTTCTCGACACCTTGCAAGAGCGCGGCGGTCCGCTCCAATCCCAGACCCGTGTCGATGTTCTTAGCAGGCAACTCGCCAAGGATCGGATACCCCTCTTTGCCAGGTCCATCACCTCGTATGTTCTGCATGAAGACGAGATTCCAGATCTCGAGATACCGATTCTCATCCTCGACGGGACCGCCTTCTTTGCCGTATTGAGGCCCCCTGTCGAAGTAGATCTCGCTGCACGGCCCACATGGCCCGGGAACTCCCATCGACC
The DNA here is from genome assembly GCA_009704555.1 of Actinomycetota bacterium. Classification (GTDB taxonomy): domain Bacteria; phylum Actinomycetota; class Actinomycetes; order Nanopelagicales; family Nanopelagicaceae; genus SYAN01. Next base: position 25,477 of record WLDY01000001.1, read on the forward strand.
AGAAGTTGTCAGCCATGCCGCGACGCTGGATCCGATCCTTCGGAACACCTACATCCCGGTGCCAAATCTCGGCAGCCTCATCATCATCAAGGTAGACAGTCACCCACAACCGCTCAGGATCAAATCCGTACCCGCCATCACTTTGTGAACGTGTCAGCAACTCCCAAGCAAGAGAGATGGCGCCTTCCTTGAAGTAATCACCAAAGGAGAAGTTTCCGCACATCTGGAAGAAGGAGGCATGACGAGTCGTCTTACCCACTTCATCGATATCTAGGGTTCGCACACACTTCTGTACCGATGTCGCCCGAGAGTAAGGCGGAGTGATCTCGCCGAGAAAATATGGCTTGAATGGCACCATACCCGCATTGACAAGGAGAAGATTGGGATCGTTCAGCACTAGAGATGCAGATGGAACGACGGTGTGCGTAAGGCCCTGACGATTGCCAGACTCGAAGAAGTCCAACCACCGCTTTCGAATCTCGGCGGAGTTCACAGTCGGCTAGAACTCCTCATCCTCGTCGTAGGTGCTGCGCTTCGACTTCGAACGACTGGTTGAGTTTGCCTTACCCTTTTTGCTCGACGGCTTTCCACCACGACGTTTGCTAGTGGCAGCCGAAACGACAGTGCCGAGCAACTTGAGCGCAACGGC
>WLDY01000010.1 GCA_009704555.1 Actinomycetota bacterium
GCCATTGGTTCTTGGGTCGCATCCTTCCTCTTCTTCACCAACGGGAACTTCTTCGTTGGCACGCTAGTGATCGCCCTATTCCTTTTGAGCGACCTCTTTGATGGCACTATCGCGCGTCTTTCGGGAAGTAATGGCACACGATTCGGCGCACTCCTTGACTCCACTCTTGACCGAATCAGTGATGCGGTGGTGATCATCGCGCTGATCTTCTGGAGTGTGGAGAATGAGCGGGATTGGCTGGTCCCGTTGATCGCATCCCTCCTTTTGGGTTTCTTGATCTCCTACATCAAGGCTCGCGCAGAGGGCCTTGGGATCCCTTGCGAGGTAGGAGTCGCTGAACGCGCCGAGCGCTTGATCGTGCTCCTTACTGCCACAGGGCTATATGGACTAGGTGTCACCACTGCGATGGATGTCGGACTCTGGTTCCTGGTCGCTATCAATGCTGTGACGGTTGCACAAAGGTTCTATGTCGTCATGAGGGATGCATGAGCTATCTCATCTATAGCTTGGCGTGGCGCATCATCCGTCTCTTGCCGGAGAAGAGTGCATATCGATTGGGTGATGCAATCGCTCGATATGCGGTACGGCGCGATGGAAGACGGGTACGAAGGTTGCGTTCCAATATGTCTATCGTGAGTGGAATCTCTTCAGGGGTCGAGCTCGAGCAGCTTCTGGATCGTGCGATGCGCTCCAACCTTCGCTACTGGATCGATACCTTTCGTTTCCCTTCATGGACTCCTGCTCGGATCCGCTCGACAGTGGAAGTATTCAATCGATCGACCTTCGATACTTTGATCGCGCGAGGGGAGGGACTCGTGATTGCCCTCCCACATTCGGGTAATTGGGATCATGCTGGCGCCTTCTTCTCCGCCGATGGTCATCCAGTTGTCACCGTTGCTGAACACTTGAAGCCTGAGAGACTCTTCCGAAAGTTCTTGGCCTATCGAGAAGCCATGGGCATGGAAGTCCTCGACCTCGATGGGCGAGTGACGAAAACGCTCCAGGATCGACTGCGTGAAGGAAGGCTGGTTGCACTCGTCTCGGATCGAGACCTCTCCGCGAGTGGAGTCGAAGTCACCTTCTTCGGTCGCCAGGCGAAGTTCCCAGCAGGTCCTGCAAAACTAGCGCTCGAGACAGGCGCGCCACTGATCACCGCACACATCACCTACACGGAGAATGGGATCGCCGTTCATTTCAGTGACAGAATCGAGACCCAGGGCAAGAGCGTGGAAGATATCGTCCAGTCCATCGCTGAGAACTTCGAGCATGAGATCGGTAAGCGTCCGGAGGATTGGCACATGTTGCAACGCGTCTTCCTTGATGTAGCGAGTTGATGGTGACCCTAAACCGCAAGCTCAACATCGGATTGGTATCGCCTTACGGTTGGGATGCACCCGGTGGAGTCCAGGTACACATTCGAGATCTTGCTCATCTCTTGATCCGGGAAGGACATCGAGTCTCTGTCCTTGCTCCTGTTGAGGATGAGGATGCTCTTCGAGACGAATTCGTCGTTCCCGCTGGTCGACCTATACCTATCCCTTATAACGGTGCGGTGGCGCGCGTTCTCTTCGGTCCAGTCGCCGCCTCACGCGTTCGGCAATGGATTTCGCAGAACGATTTCGATCTTCTTCATATCCATGAACCTGCGATTCCAAGTCTTGGTCTCTTGGCATGCTCGCTCTCCGATGGTCCGATGGTTGGAACCTTTCATGTGGCGGCCGAACGAATTCGAATCGCATTCGCGATCGTTCCGATCGTCGAACCGATCATCGAACGATTACGCGCACGGATTGCGGTCAGCGAGGTAGCGAGATCGACCCTTCTCACCCATGTCGACACCGATGCAGTCGTCATTCCCAATGGCATAGACCTCGCCTCGTTCGCGGATGCATCACCTCGTCTGGAGTGGCAGTTGGGCAAGACAATCGGCTTCATCGGCAGATTCGCGGAGAAGCGGAAGGGTCTTTCGCTCCTCTTCGAGGCAGTGCCTGCCATCGTTGATCGACATCCCGATTTGCGAATACTGATCGCAGGCCCAGGGGAGAGCGAGGAAGCGCTGGAGTGGATCGATCCATCCCTCCACTCCCGGATCACCTTCTTGGGAATGCTCTCCGATGAAGAGAAGAGACAGTTCTTCAAGTCGGTTGATCTCTACATCGCACCCAACACGGGTGGGGAATCCTTCGGGATCATCTTGGCTGAGGCGATGGCGACGGGTGCCGCGATCCTGGCAAGTGACTTACCTGCATTTCGTTTTGTGCTGGACGATGGTCGATGGGGTCGCCACTTTCGGACTGGCGACTGGATGGATCTCGCAAGGAAAGCTTCGGAACTCCTTGACGATCCGAAGACCTTGGAAGAGATGGCAGCAAAGAGCCATCAAGGTGCCGAGAGATTCGATTGGCCAGTGGTCGGTAGACAGATCCTTGACGTCTATGACTTCATCACGCCGAAGTCGGAGAATGGTGAATACGAGAAGGTTCGCCTCGTTGCAGATTCACGACCGTGGAACAGGTTTCCATTGGGCGGACTGAATCGATTCGAGAAGAATGATGGGAGAGTGTGATGATGGAGAGTTACATCCTCTTCCCGCTCCTGGCACTTCTCTTCCTCTTCATCTGGTATCTCACTTTCACTGCGAGCAGGCTTGATCGTTTACATCATCGCGTGGAGACCTCATGGGCGGCACTCGATGCACTCCTTCAACAGCGAGCCGCCTTGGCGCTAGAGGTGTCACATCTTCCTGGGGTCGATCCGGCGGTGGCTATGGTCTTGACTCAATCGGCCTTCCTCGCAGGTGAAGCGGAGATCGCGGAACGCTCGGAGGCCGAAGACGGCCTCGCGGCGACTGTCGAGTTGCTCTACGAAACGGAAGATTTTCACCAGAAGAACCCAGCTCTGTCAGAGAGAATCACCAATGTGAGTAAGAGGATTGAAGTGGCGATGCGGCTCCATCGCGAGGCCGTACACACGACCGGGGTTCAACGATCTCGACCGCTGGTTCGCCTCTTTCGTCTCGCTGGAAGGGCGCCCTTGCCAGTCGTCCATCCTTTTGAGATCTCGGGAGAGAGAACCTTATGAATCGATCGAGAGCCGCTCGAGTCGCGTTCTTGCTCCCCCTACTCGTGATCGCGGGAGCGTGCAGTCAACTTGGTGATGGAAGCGCAGGCGATAAACCGAAGGTGGAGATCAATCTTCTTACTGGCCTGCCAGGGAAGAACAACCGCATACTCGCTGCAAAGATCGATGACACTCGCGCGGCACATCCTCAAGTCGGTGTTGAGAGCGCGGATGTGGTCTACATCGAACAGGTGGAAGCCGGTCTCACTCGCCTCCTTGCGGTCTATTCCTCCAACTATCCAGTGAAGATAGGGCCGATCCGTTCGGCGAGGATAAGTGACATAGATATCTTGGCTGAATATGGCCGGGTCGGTTTCATTTTCAGCGGGGCCCAGTCGAGGATGTACCCAGTGATCGATGCCGCGAATCTTGCAAATCTTGGCGCGCAGCGAAATCCGCCTTCTGTCTATTTCCGTGATCCACTCCGTTATGCGCCAACCAACATGTTCGTCTACCCGGAGAAGTTGTTGGAGACTGATCCGAACGCTGATTCGGTGGAGCTAGTGCGGGCCCCCGGTTGGAAGTTCGGCCCAAATCCAGGCAATGGTCGGGCGATCGTCCGGGCCGAGATGACTTGGCCGAATGCAAGATATGGCTTGAAGTGGTCCAAGAAAGAGGATCGCTGGCTGATCGAATTCAATGGTGAGGCGAATCTCAATAGCGATGGTTACCAACTGGGATCACCAACCTTCATCATCCAAGTGGTTCCCATCGTGCCTTCGGAGTTCGGCGATCGCTATGGCGGGATCACGCCAAAGAGCGAAGTGATCGGCGCCGGTAAAGGATTCCTCCTGCGCGATGGGCAAGTCATCGAAGTGCAGTGGAGTCGTGAGAGCGCAACCACACCTACGCGATGGACGCTTCTCGACGGTTCGCCTGCGCCATTCGAACGTGGACAGATCTGGATCGCCCTGACCGCAAACGAGCCAACCTTCGAGTTCCCGGTCGAAGAGACAGAGGCGGAACCAGAGAAGTAGACTTCAGCCCCGGAATGCGCTCACGTGTTTCATCTGAAACGGCATCAATCAGGGCGCGGCTAACGGAGATGACAAGGGGAGAGATGATGGCGAACGCATCTGACCAGGGATCGACCGGTCGAGTAGTTGGCTCATCGCGCGTCAAGCGCGGCATGGCTGAGATGCTCAAGGGTGGCGTCATCATGGATGTCGTCAACGCTGAACAGGCGAAGATCGCCGAAGATGCCGGTGCGGTCGCCGTAATGGCACTCGAACGTGTACCAGCCGACATCCGGGCCCAAGGCGGAGTCGCTCGCATGTCTGACCCTGAGATGATCGCTCAGATCCAGGCGACTGTCACGATTCCGGTGATGGCCAAGGCTCGCATCGGTCACTTTGTCGAAGCTCAAGTTCTCCAGGCAATCGGTGTCGACTACATCGATGAATCCGAAGTTCTCACTCCAGCCGACTACACCCATCACATCGACAAGTGGAATTTCACTGTCCCATTCGTCTGCGGTGCCACCAATCTTGGTGAGGCACTTCGTCGCATCAACGAAGGTGCCGCGATGATTCGCTCGAAGGGCGAAGCTGGCACGGGAGATGTCTCCAATGCGACCACACATATGCGATCTATTGGTGACGAGATGCGCAGACTCTCTTCGATGCGTGAGGATGAACTCTATGTCGCCGCTAAGGAACTGCAGGCCCCTTACGAGTTAGTCAAAGAGGTCGCCGAGAGCGGTCGCCTTCCTGTGGTCCTCTTCACGGCTGGCGGAATCGCTACACCAGCTGATGCTGCGATGATGATGCAGCTCGGCGCGGATGGCGTCTTCGTTGGTTCCGGGATCTTCAAGTCGGGTGATCCTGCGAAGCGCGCTGAAGCGATCGTCAAAGCAACCACCTACTTCAGCGATCCGAAGATCGTCGCGGAGACTTCGAAGGGTCTTGGTGAAGCGATGGTCGGTATCAACGTCGCTGATATCCCTGTACCTCATCGCCTCGCAGAACGCGGCTGGTAAGTCGGGAATGTGTTGACGGTCTCTTGACCGTACTTGGAGGATCGAGAATGTCCCGCATCGGAGTTCTAGCGCTCCAAGGTGATGTCCGAGAACATATTCGCGCCATCGGAGAGTGTGGAGCAGATGGATTCCCGGTCAAGAGCCGAGCGGAGCTCGCTTCCTGCGATGGACTGATCATCCCGGGTGGCGAGTCCACCACGATTGCAAAGTTAGCTCGCAATTTCGGTCTCTTCGATCCGATCGTCGATGCCATGAGTGCAGGACTTCCGGTCTACGGATCATGCGCAGGGATGATCCTTCTTGCTGACCGAGTGCTTGATGCCATGTCCGGTCAGGAGACTTTCGGTGGTCTCGACGTGACCGTTCGCCGAAATGCCTTTGGCCGTCAGGTGGATTCGTTCGAGAGTGAGATCGAGTTCGCAGCCGGCAAACCTTTCAAAATGACCGCAGTCTTCATCCGGGCGCCATGGGTGGAAGCGGTTGGAGATAGCGTGGCGGTCTTAGCCGAGGTCGATGGTCATGCGGTAGCAGTTCGGTCACGGAATCTCTTCGCCACTTCATTCCACCCTGAACTGACCAATGACACCCGAGTTCATCGCTACTTCATCGAAGAGATCGTCGCTCCCAATATGGTGCGGAGCAACTCGCTAACCGGTGCACCACGAGGTTCCGAAGGCGAGTTGAGGTAGAGATGTCAGGACATTCCAAGTGGGCTACCACCAAGCACAAGAAGGCGATCATCGACAAACGTCGGGCGAAGGTCTTCGCAAAGTTGATCAAGGCGATCGAGGTCTCCGCGCGAACGGGTGGTGCTGACCCAAGCGGTAACCCGACGCTCTATGACGCCATCCAGAAGGCGCGCAAGAACTCTGTCCCTTCGGACAACATCGATCGTGCAGTCAAGCGTGGTGCGGGGTTGGAATCCGGTGGCGCGGCTTACGAGACCATCATCTATGAAGGTTATGGACCACAAGGTGTTGCGCTCCTCATAGAGTGCTTGAGCGATAACCGCAATCGTGCGGCATCGGAAGTGCGAGTCGCCGTCACAAGGAACGGTGGCACGATGGCAGATCCTGGATCCGTCTCCTATCTCTTCCATCGAAGAGGGGTTGTGATAGTCGGTAAGGAGCAGAGAAGTGGCGAGAAGGTTGCACCACAAACTCTCTCTGAAGATGACCTCATGGAGATCGTCCTTGATGCAGGGGCAGAGGAGATCAACGACCTTGGTCTCTCCTACGAGGTAGTGAGCGAACCGTCGGCGATGGTCTCGGTAAGGAGCGCAGTTGAGAGCGCCGGTTGGGAATATGAGTCAGCTGAAGTCTCTCTCCTGCCCTCGGTCAGCGTTCCGGTCGACAAGGACGGCGCGGAGAAGTTGTTTGAATTGATCGAGGCAATCGAGGAGCTCGATGATGTCCAGAACGTCTATGCCAACTTTGATGTCTCCGACGAGATCATGGCGGCGCTCAGTTAGCCTGCGCTCATGCGCGTGCTTGGTGTAGACCCAGGTCTTACCCGTTGCGGAATCGGCGTGGTTGAGAGCATTGGATCGACTCTGCACTTGGTCGACCTAGGCGTGATTCGGACACCCAAGGAATCGGAGATAGATCAGAGGCTCTTGGCCCTAGAAGCGGAACTCTCATCCTGGATAGAGCGCGCAAAACCGGATGTCATCGCAATCGAAAGGGTATTCTCGCAACTCAATGTGAGGACAGCGATGGCTACAGGGCAGGCGGCAGGAGTTGCGATTCTTCTTGCTGCTAAGAGCGGTCTACCGATAGCCCTTCACACGCCGAGTGAGGTCAAAGCGGCAGTGACTGGATCTGGAAGGGCGGACAAGGCGCAAGTTGCGTCCATGGTCAAACGAATCCTGAAGCTCAAGGACATCCCACGCCCTGTCGATACGACGGACGCGTTAGCTCTCGCAATCTGCCATCACTGGCGAGGGGCAGGGGAGGCAAGAGTGAAGGCAGCGGTGAAGAAGGAGAGGGCGCGAAAGAGATGATTGGGCGCGTCATTGGCGAGGTCATAGAACGCATCGATGGCCCTCATCACTCTCTTGTAACTGTCTTGGTCTCGGGGCTCGGTATCGAAGTGCATGCACCAAGAGTCGACCTTGAACAAGCCACTGAGCAGGCCAGAATCGATCTCTTCACCGACTTCGTGATACGTGAGGATGCGATGACCCTCTATGGCTTCGCGACCTCAGCCCGACGTTCACTTTTTCGCCTACTGCAGACCGTTACCGGCGTCGGACCGAAGGTTGCATTGACCATCCTTGCCACGACCGAGACCGACGATCTCATGGAAGCCATCGTCGACGGAGATCTGGCATATCTGGAACGGATCCCAGGGATCGGAAAGAAAGTGGCATCACGTATCTCACTTGAATTGCGAGAGAAGATGTCGCTTCCAAAAGGTGGATCGAAGAGTTCGGTGCGTAACGATGTCGTCTCAGCGCTCATCAATCTTGGGTATGGGGAACGTGAGGCGTCAGCGGCAGCATCCGAACTCGGAGCTGGCGTCGAGATTGATGTTGCGCTCAAGGAGGCCCTTTCACGTCTCAATAGGACGAAGCGATGAAGAATGAGGATTCAGAAGAGGTATCACTCGTACGTGCCGAATTGATCAGTGATGAGGCCAGGATCGATCATGCACTCCGACCCGAGTCGCTAGCTGAGTTCGTCGGTCAAGATAGGGTGAAGGATCAACTTGCAACGCTGATCCATGCAGCGATCGCTCGCGCCAACACCGCCGACCACATTCTCCTTGCTGGACCGCCGGGATTGGGAAAGACCACTCTTGCGATGATCATCGCGAAGGAGATGAGCGCTCCGATCAAGATCACCTCTGGCCCTGCCATCCATCATGCGGGGGATCTTGCGTCGATCCTCTCCGCAATCACACCTGGTGAGGTGCTCTTCATCGACGAGATCCACCGCATCGCACGTCCAGCGGAGGAGATGCTTTATATGGCGATGGAGGATTTCCGAGTCGATGTGATCGTGGGTAAAGGTGCAGGTGCCACCTCCATCCCACTTGAGATCGCCCCGTTCACTCTCGTCGGTGCGACCACGCGGTCCGGTCTTCTCACCGGACCATTGCGGGATCGTTTTGGCTTCACTGCCCACATGGACTTCTACGATTCGCAGTTCCTCTCGTCCATCATCACACGAAGCGCTGGACTCTTGGAGATCGAGATCGAAGGTGATGCGGTCGACGAGATAGCGTCGCGATCACGTGGAACGCCTCGCATTGCCAATCGCCTTCTTCGGAGAGTTCGAGATCACTCGCAAGTTCATTCTGATGGGAAGGTCTCGATGGATCAGGCCCGCGCGGCCTTGGCGATGTATGAGGTCGACGAGATGGGTCTTGATCGACTCGACCGTGCGATCCTCACCTCTTTGGTGGATAAGTTCCAAGGTGGTCCGGTGGGACTATCGACACTCGCCCTCTCGGTTGGGGAAGAGAGCGAGACCTTGGAAGCGGTTTGCGAACCATTCTTGATCCGGCAAGGACTGCTCTCTAGGACGCCAAGGGGACGGGTAGCGACGAGTGCTGGATGGCGCCATGTGGGCAAAGAACCACCCGCCTCGCTTGGAGTACCGACACTCTTCGAGTAGAGAGTGAACTAGACTCTCGCCCCATGTCCTTCGAGCGCGTTCCGTATGGCTCTGCACGCAATCAGGCCAACCAGCAACCCGTCCCTTCGAATCCGGTCCGAACGCTCGTCATCCTCTTCATCGTCTTGCTTACGATGGGTGGCGTCGCCGTCTTCACCGGCGCAACCTCGGTCAACCTTGGATTGGATCTTCGCGGTGGTACTTCGGTGACGCTGCAACCGAAGGTTCAACCGGGTCAAGAAGGGACCGTCACAACTGAATCTATCGATCAGGCAGTCAACATCATCCGCCAACGAGTCGATGGTGTTGGTGTCGCAGAGAGCGAAGTAGCAGCACAAGGAACCGGAACCAATCGGCAGATCGTGATCTCGGTCCCTGGCGAGAACGGTCGCCGGATCATCGATCTGGTCGGTCAGACTGCAGAACTCCGTTTCCGCCAGGTTTTGATCGAAACGAGCGATAGCGCGGATTCGCAACTCCTTGATGACTCGGCCTTACCTGCAGGCGTCACACCTGAGGTCGCAGAACAGTTCCGAAATCTGGATTGCACCACCGTCGCAGAGCGAGGCGCGGGGGCGCTTGATGACCCTAACCAAGCCGTCGCAGTCTGTGACCGCGAAGGATTCCTCAAGTATCTCCTCGCGCCAGCGCGAGTACTTGGAACGGACGTCTCCGGTGCACAAGCAGTATTCGATGCCACCACCACTTTGGGTTGGTATGTCTCACTCGATTTCAGCAGTGAGGGCGGCAGGAAGTTCGCTCAGGTTACGAGCGAAGTCGTCAATCTGCCGTCGCCGCAGAATCAGCTGGCCATCGTCCTTGATGGATTGGTCGTTTCCGCTCCGCGAATCAACGAGACCATCTCCGGCGGACAAGCGCAGATCACGGGAAACTTCACTCAGTTGGAAGCACAGGATCTAGCTAGTGTCTTGAAGTACGGATCCTTACCTCTCGCCTTCGAACGTGGCGAAGTGCAGCAGATCTCGCCGACCCTCGGAGCCGAGCAGTTGGATGCAGGACTTCTTGCTGGAGTTATCGGACTCTTCCTGGTGTTGGTCTACAGCCTCTTCTACTACCGAGCACTCGGCGTCGTCGCGGCCGGGTCGTTGATCGTCGCCGCCTATGTCTTGATCGTCTCTTTCATGTTGCTGGGTGAATGGGTCGGTTACACCTTGACCCTTGCTGGTATCGCAGGGGCCATCGTGTCAATCGGCGTGACGGCGGACTCCTTCATCGTCTACTTCGAGCGACTTCGCGATGAGCTTCGCGAGGGCAGATCTTTGAAGACTGCGGTTGAGACTGCTTGGATTCGTGCTCGACGAACTGTGATCGTCTCGGATGTTGTCTCCATGATCGCCGCTGTCCTGCTCTACATCTTCGCGGTCGGCGGTGTCCGTGGATTCGCCTTCACGCTCGGCATCAGCACCTTGATCGATCTTCTAGTGATCTTCTTCTTCTCGAAGCCACTTGTCGTGGTTCTTTCACGGATGAAGTACTTCCAGGAGGGACGAAAGTTCAGCGGTCTTACACCGAAGAACTTGGGATTGAAGAACGTCGGAGAGGTGAGCGCCAATGTCTGAGATGAAGAATCAGAGCTCATTCGGAGGACGCCTCTATCGCGGCGAGGTCTCCATCGATTTCGTAGGTCGTAGGAAGCAGTGGTACTTGGTCTCGCTCGCCCTCTTCATCATCTCGCTGGGAGCGTTCTTCTTCCAAGGAATGAAACTTGGAATCGAGTTCAGCGGAGGCACCGTCCTCACCGTCACCAGTGGTCAAGCTGATGCTGCCAATGCCAGAGAGACCGTCTCGCAACTTCCTTTCATCGAGGGTTTGATTGTCCAGGAACTTGGAACTGACAAGGTCCAGATTCGAACCGATTCCCTCGAACCTGGTGAATTGACCGAGATACAAGATGTGCTCGCCTCTCGCTACGCCATCAATGTGGAGTCAATCGACGTCCAATCGATTGGTCCATCATGGGGGGAGGAGATCACGCGTAAAGGCATCACCGGTTTGGTGGCCTTCTTCATCATCGTGATGATCTACCTCGCGATGACCTTCGAACCGAAGATGGCATTCGCTGCCTTCATCGCCCTCTTCCATGATGTCTTCATCACGGTCGGCATCTATGCCCTGATCGGCTTCGAGGTGACGCCGGCAACGTTGATCGGCTTCTTGACCATCTTGGCATATTCGCTCTACGACACCGTGGTCGTCTTCGACAAGGTGCGCGAGAACACGAAGAACATCACTCAGGTGGCACGGCAGACCTACTCGCAAGCCGCCAACCTCGCGGTGAATCAGACTTTGATCCGCTCGATCAACACCTCCATCGTTGCGCTACTTCCGATCGCATCACTTCTCTTCGTCGGCGCAGGTCTCCTGGGAGCTGGCACGCTCAAGGATGTCGCGCTCGTCCTCTTCACTGGGATGATCATCGGAACCTTCTCATCGCTCTTCATCGCGACCCCAGTTCTCGCAGGATTGAAGGAGCGCGAGCCAGCGATGATCGCGCTGGCAAAGCGCGTCAATTCTCGTGGTGGCAATGAGCAGGAGAACACCTCCGTGAGCCAGCGCCAGCAGCCAAAACGCAAGAAGAATCGATAAGCAAAGACCGGTAAAATCCGGTCATGTCACTGCTTGCTCCCATCCGTTCTCGGGTGGGTTCGCTCTGGAGCGATGAAGACCTTCGTCGCCTGAACTTAGCCTTCGAAAAGGCCGAGCGCGCCCATGAGGGGCAACTCCGTAAGTCAGGTGATCCCTACATCACGCATCCTGTCGCCGTCGCCGAGATCCTGATCGAA
>WLDY01000100.1 GCA_009704555.1 Actinomycetota bacterium
TGCATCTCCTTGACGCCTGCACGCCACCTATGGACACGTCCGATCTTTCGATCCGGTGCACTCTCGTGGCGGCCAGCGCCGAACCAGGTCACATCCCTCATCTCTTTGGCAAGGGCGAAGGTGATCCCCACACGTGCGACATCGCTCAGGATCTTCGGGAGTCTCACCGTCTCGGTAACTCGAACGCCCCCATCGATACTCTCGATCCGCTGTATATGTGAGATCTTGATACCTGATCCGGTGACGATGTTCTCGGTGATCGTCGTCTGCTTCGCAGTATCACGGATGACACAATCGACGATAGTGAGGTCGCGAAGCCCCCATTCGTTCCAGCGCGTTGCGATATGGCCGATGAGATCGTTATCAGTCGGTGCCCGCCAGAGCGTGAGTCGCGGCGCTTCGGTCATTGAGGGAAGTCGGAGCTTGCCATCCTCACCGACGAACTCACTCGTCGAGTTCGATCTGACCTTGCTACGTCCCTTCGCTTTCGAAGGAAGTGGGAATTGTGCCCACGCAACCTCGGAGCCGACCTGCGCCCAGGCTGTCGTCTCCTTCAATCGGAGGGAGAGCGATAGGAACCTCTCGCCAGCGGACTTCCGCTCACTTAATTTCTTGGAGCGGATCTGAAGTGATGCACGCGATCGTGGTCCCACCTTCTTCATTGGGATCGAGCCACTCTCGATCACCTCACCATCAACGGTGATTTCGAAGTGGAGTGAGTAGGAGTCGAGAGATGCGAAGAAGTTCTTGTTGAAGATGCTCACTCTTCCAGGGGCGGTCATCGAGAAGGAGACCGGTGAGGCGAGGTACTTGAATTCCTCGAGCGCCGGTTTCGGGCTTCGATCCGGGAAGAAGAGCCCGTCACAGACGAAGTTTCCGTCGTGGCGTTCCTCCCCGAAATCCCCACCGTAGGCGCTCCGCTTTCGGCCGTCAGGTAGGTATTGGTCGATCCCGTGATCCCAGAACTCCCAGATGAATCCACCCTGCAATCCCGGAGTGGAGTGAATCGCGTCCCAATACTCCTTGAGTGTTCCGTTGCTATTTCCCATCGCATGGCTGTACTCGCACATGATCAGCGGACGATCAGCACGCTTCGATTTCGCATAGGCGACGATTGCAGCGACCTCTGGATACATCGGACAGACGATGTCGGTCTGTGATCGACCGACTGTCCAGTTGCCACGGATCGCACCTTCGTAGTGGAGCGGTCGAGTCTCATCGAAGGAGCGAAGGTATGCCGCCGCTGCTTCGTGATTGAGACCTGATCCAGATTCATTACCAAGTGACCAAGCGACGACAGATGGATGATGGATGTCGCGTTGTGCGAGCCTCGCGATGCGATCGACGAATGCGTTCAAGTACTTCTGATCGTTGCAGATACTGTCTTGGAAGGCATGTGATTCGATATTCGCCTCATCGATCACATAGAAGCCGAGTTCGTCACAAAGGTCCAAGAAGACCGGGTCATTCGGATAGTGCGAGGTGCGGATCGCGTTGAAGTTCCATCGCTTCAGTTCCAAGAGATCCTGGCGAAACAGCTCACGGGTAAGCACGCGTCCGCTCTCCCGGTTGAAGTCGTGGCGGTTGACGCCATAGAAGATGACAGGCTTGCCATTGACGAGGAATTGCTTGCCCTTGACTTCCACTGATCGGAATCCGATCCGTTGTGAGGCGATCTCGACTGGCTTCCCCTCAGGATCGAGAAGTTCGAACTCCACTTCGTAGAGCTTTGGCATCTCCGCAGACCACGGCGTGATCCCAGGGATGCGCCCTGTGAATTCGATGATCCCCGGCCCTGGCGGTTCGATCTCCTTGAGCGCTTCTTGCGCCTCTTTCGGCAACTTCCCGTCCCAATAGGTGCCGCGGAAGAACTCGCTACTTGCATGGCGTTGGGCCGGCGTCATCTCGGTCCAATTGGGGCGCTCGGCTCGAGTGACTTCCGCTTCGAACCGGACCTCCTTCTTCACACCTGCTACTCGGGCACGGAGAGTCCAACCTTCGATCGCAGCGCCGCCGACGGAGTTGATGTAGGCGCGTACTCGTAGCGTTCCAGTCTTCGCATCTTTGAGGAGCCCTGCCTGTGTGTAGAGGCGCTCGATGAATACCTTCTCGGTCGCATGGATCGTGATCGAACGTGTGATGCCACCATGCCACCATTGATCCTGATCCTCAATGAAGGTCGCATCTGACCACTTCACCACGACGATGCGGACAGTGTTCTTTCCTGTGGTCAAGAATTCCGTGATATCGAACGACGCATGTAGCCGTGAATCCTTGGCAAGGCCGACAAAGTGATCGTTGATGAAGAGTGTCGCAACTGATTCGAAGCCACCAATGGTGAGGACGACCCTCTTCCCCTTCCAGATGGATGAGTATTCGAAATCACGCTCGAAGACTCCGGTTGGGTTCTTCTCCGGAACCAAGGGTGGGAGTTGGTCGAAGGGCATCTGCACGTTCGTATAGATCGGTTTGTCACCGAAGACGAAAGTGCCATCTTTGCGTTGTTGCATCGTCCAAAGACCAGGCACATCGATCTCACTCCATTTTCGCGAGAGTTCTGCTCGCGGATTGTCGAGGAGTTGGAATCGCCAACGACCATTGAGATTGAGTGAGTGAAGATGTTGCAGGGAGAGCATCGGCAAACGATTGATCGATGTCAGTTCAGGTGACATCCAGTAGGTGCCGAGCTCTTCGCTTCTCTTGTTCATGAATCTCATCCGCTCCACAGTAACCATCGCGTAAGTCATCGGGCAGCGCTTACGGATGTGGGGTTAGGTCCGGGGTGAAATCCTATGAGAGTCGAGATTCTTCACCCTCCTACCCCTCGACGAGGTGGAAGATACGAGGGTGACGCCACGGAATCTCGATCCACAACATCGGATCACACCACCCCGGATGGTGCCTGACTTCGCGCCTCGACGAGCACTCCTTGATCGATTGGAGAGCTCTGGTAATCAGATGACCTACGTCGTCGCTCCACCGGGATTCGGTAAGACCGTCCTTGCCTCGCAATGGTTGAGGGAAGGAGTGGACCGGGAGGGCGTTGGTGTCTGGATCGAGATCGACCCTTTCGAGCCAGACCTGCAATTCCTATCCACTGCTGTCCAGGCATTCAGGGTGGGTATGGGCAGCTTCGCAGAATGGTTCGCTGAGGGTCTCATCCCAAACATCGAGAGCGCTATCGAAGTTGTCGATCGGATAGTCGAAGAGATATCCCGATTCAAGAGACCCATCCGCCTTGTCTTGGATTCCGCTGATTCGATCGGTGTCAGTAAGAATGCCATCGCACATCGATTCATCGCAAAGTTGCCCAAGAACATCTCCATCATGGTTTTGAGGGAGAGATCTCCAATCGCATCGTCGCTTGGCAATCTCGGTCTCACTGACTTCACCGTTCTGACGACCGAGGACCTGCGATTGAATAAAGGTGAGGTCATCGAGATGATGCCAGGGAATCCGGATGAGTCTCAGGTCGATCGGATCCTGGAATTGAGCGGTGGTTGGCCAGCTGCGACGAGATTGATCCTTGAGAATCTATCGAAGTTCGATTTCACTTCTGACGGCATCCAACACAGTGCGATCATCTCGCTCTCTTCGGTGACGAGGCAGGTACTCGCTCGACTTGATGAGCGAGAGCTACAGACTCTCCGATCACTCGTCTTCGTCGATCGGATCTCGAACCCGGTTGCGATCGCGATCACCGGCGATGAGTTGGTGCCGATGATCCTCGCCAAACTTTCCGCTGAATCCTTCTTCCTCACTCGCGTCATCTCGACCCCGTCGCTCTACGAGATGAACGTTCTGATCCGCGATGTGCTTCGTGATGATCTCGCGTTGGAATTGGATGCCTATACCGATCTCCATAAGCGAACTTTCGAGGCTCTCTTCAGCCACGGGTCCAAGGACCAGGCCTTCACCTTCCTTGCGAAGACCGGTAATCCAGAGCGAATTAGGGCTCTTGTCTCCGATACCGAGGTGATGACCGAGGTCATCCAA
>WLDY01000101.1 GCA_009704555.1 Actinomycetota bacterium
C
Source organism: Actinomycetota bacterium (assembly GCA_009704555.1). Classification (GTDB taxonomy): domain Bacteria; phylum Actinomycetota; class Actinomycetes; order Nanopelagicales; family Nanopelagicaceae; genus SYAN01. Next base: position 2 of record WLDY01000101.1, read on the forward strand.
GCCGCGCGATATCTGCGATCAGGTATTCGAGTGGTTGTGGGATCGGGGTACGAGAGACCTCATGGAGGAATGCCTTGATCTCATCGCCGGTATGGCCATGGTCGAGACCTCGTCTGATCGAACTCTCGGTGAAGCGATAGACGGTGGCATTGCCACGGCTCTCGATATCGGCAAAGTTCGAAAGCCTCCGTGAGAGATCGATAGTCAGTGGTCCCGGAGCGATCGCAGTGTTATCAGCCTGTACCAAGATGTGATCGATCGGCGGTGGTAGTGAGGAGTCGATCTGCAATGAGTCGAGTTCCTGCAGGAAGCGTGCACCGAATGGGGAGAGCGCTCCTCGCCCTGTGATGCCGAGCCACTCCGCCTCCTCGATCGTCCAGGCTGTGAACTCACGATGAAGCGGTGCACTCTTTCGAGTCGGTGCAAGCCAATCGATCCAACTCTGCACCATTGCTTGATCAAGGGTGATCTCTGGATTCGATTCGAAGACAGAGAGGATCAATCTCCTCATTCGAGCAGCCCAGATCCGATCGAGTTCACTACCAAGCGGTGTGATCCCCTTGCTCTCTACGCGACGAACAAGTCCAGAGACTCGAGAGGTAGCGAGCCAGAGCGATGCGATCTCACGCCAGCGAGACTCAGGGCTCTGACTCTGCCAAATATCGAATTGCGTCGACGGAAGGATTCGATCATCACCTTCGATTGCGATCAATCCAGCGAGGAAGGCGAGTTCAGCGATGAATGCCGCGAGTTCTTCATCGACACCGAGATGCTCCGCACTCTTCTTCAAATCCCGAATGCCAAGACCGCCAGTCTTGAGTGCGCGCGGTGTCTCCTCTGACCAGAAGTCGAGCAACTCCGCGATCCATCGCAAGATGGAACTGATGGAAGCAAGCGATGCGTCCTTGATCGAATCTGACTTTGATCGTTCACCATCCAGTTTCGGTGGCGTGATGGAGAGTTCGCGGTGGACTCTGCCGCCACGAAGATGAAGGCCGACCTCGCGTGGAAGTGCCACATGCTCGCTATCGACTTGAGTGAGGAGTCCTTGTTCCAAGAGCCACTCGATCTGCTTGCCAGTCTTCCGACGATCACCGATCGCACCCTTAGGCGATCCCCACGTCAACGCTTGCAGGATCTGCAGCGCACCGGGCGGCGCCTTCGCGATCGCTGCGATCTTCGGCTTCCCAAGCGATACCGGTCCAAGACCTGCTGGCGTAGCTCCGATCAACTCCCGCAGGGCCCGCGCCATTCGGATCTCACCACGATCGAAGTAGATCAACGCTCGCATCCAAAGTGCATCGAGCTCTTGCGTCGCTGCCGGGTCAGTGCACTCAGTGAGTCTTTCGATCGTCAAAGGTTCTTCGAGTGCGCAGATCGCTTCGAGGACTTGGTATTGGAAGAGATTGAGTGTGTCTAGGCATCGGACGAGTGATGGTGTCGATGTCGCTCTTGCTGCCAAAGATGAGAAATCGTTGGGAACTGGCGCCGTCAGATCAGACCTCACGGAGAAGAGGTGAGCGATCTCCTCATCGCTTCGCGCGCGAAGTTCATCGGCGAGTGATGCGGCAGCTCTCATCCGCGGTTCGCTTGGATTCTTACCCTTGACCTTCGGCGACATAACTGGCCTACATTACCGGCCCAGATATCTCGCTGCGATTCGTCTCAATCAGCTCAACTATGATGAGCCATCATGCGCGTACACCTCGTAAGACATGGTCAGGTGGAGAATCCGAACAACATCCTCTACGGCCGACAACCAGGGTGGTATCTCTCATCACTTGGTAAAGAGATGGCAGCAGGTGTCGCGGATTGGAGCAAGGCTCTCGATCTCGGTGCGCTTCATGTGTCACCGCTCGAGAGAGCACAAGAGACCGCATCTCCGATCTCCAAAGCCCATGATCTTTCGATCACGACCGATGATCGTCTGATCGAGGCAGCGAATGTCTTCGAAGGCAAACCCTTCGGCGTCGGTGATGGGGTTCTCAAGCATCCGGCCTCATGGCGCCATCTCTACAACCCATTCAAGCCTTCATGGGGAGAGCCCTATGTCGATCAGATCAATCGCATGCTTGGCGCCGCATTCACAGCCCGTGATGCTGCCAAGGCTGCTGGCAAGAGTGATGCCATCTGTGTCTCGCACCAACTGCCGATCTGGATCGTTAGAAGTGCGATCGAGGGACGACCGATGCTCCATGATCCAAGGAAGCGTCAATGCTCGCTCTGCTCAGTGACCACGATCCACTTCGATGACGATGGCATGATCACGGACCTGACTTACCAAGAGCCAGTCAAACACCTCTTACCTGCGAAGAAGTGATCTGATGCGCAAGAGACTCCTGATCATGCTCTCGATGCTGATCGCGCTCTTACTACTCTCACTCTCCTTCGTCGGCTCTTCCTCCGAACCCGAAGTCGGCGCCGAACTCTCCTATATAGAAGGTAACGGTGCAGTCACTAAGGTCCCGATCGGCTCACGAAAAGCGACACCTGACCTCTCTGGAACGCTGATCGACGGCAGTGAGTATCGGATGGAGCGAGGAAAGCCGATCGTCCTCAATGTCTGGGCTTCATGGTGCTCGCCATGTCGCGCAGAGGCTCCAACCTTGCAGGAGTTGAGCGAGAAGTATCCAGAGGTGCAATTCCTAGGAGTGCTCACTCGCGACAATCTCACCGCGGCGCGTGCCTTCATCGATAGGTTCGGGCTGACCTTCCCATCGCTTCGAAGCGATGATGTCTTGCTCGAATTCAACGATGCGATGATCGCCAATGCCATCCCGACCACACTTGTGATCGATAAGAGCGGCTTGATCGCAGCGCGAATCGGTGGAGAGGTGACCTTCACGGGATTGAGTGGCCTGATAGACGAGGTCCTCGGTGAATGAGTTCCTCACCGACCAGATCTTCGATGGTTCGCTCATTCTCTCTGCGCCGATCGCCTTCCTCGCAGGGATCGTCTCCTTCCTCTCTCCTTGTGTACTGCCGCTCCTCCCGGGATATCTCTCTTACATAGCGGGCGCAAGCGCTACTCGAGTGCGCGTCCTCCTCGGTTCCACCCTCTTCGTACTCGGCTTCACCGCGCTCTTCATCTCCTATGGCGTCATCTTCGGATCACTCGGGACGACCTTGATGAGGAATGCAGATACCTTCACCAAGGTCCTAGGTGTCTTCACAGTCTTCCTCGGCTTCGTCTTCATCTTCAGCGAACGCTTCTATCGATCCTTTCGTTTTGCATCGCCACGAGTACAAGGCATCGTTGCGGCACCACTCCTTGGTCTCCTCTTCGGATTCGGTTGGACACCGTGTATCGGACCGACTCTCGCATCGGTTCAAGCGCTCGCCTTCAGTGAAGCGAGCGCGCTCCGCGGCGCGATCCTCTCTGCCTTCTATTCACTTGGTCTTGGTCTACCACTCATCCTCTTCGCACTCTTCCTGGTCAGAGTGCGTGCACTCCATACCTTCCTATTGCGGAACTCAAGGACCTTCGCAGTGATCGGCGGCTCCTTCCTCATCGCAATCGGTATCGCTCAGATCACTGGACTCTGGGGACAATGGGTCGCATCACTTCAAGGTTCCATCACTAACTTCATCCCGGTGATCTGACAGGTGATCTGAGATGAGCGATGTGAATATGAGCGGCAGACGACGGATCGAGAAGGATCGCACTCGTGATCTTGGGGAAGTTAGGGAGCTCTCCGGCTTCTCCTTCCTTCGCTATCTCTGGCGACTTCTCACCAGCATGCGGACGGCACTGATCCTCTTGCTTCTACTTGGTCTCGCATCGATCCCTGGTTCGATCATCCCGCAACGTGCCCAGAACCCATTCCAAGTCCAGGATTTCTTCGAAGCCAACCCAACTATCTCGCCGATCTTCGATCGCCTCTATCTCTTCGATGTCTTCGGCGCCCCCTGGTTCTCTGCGATCTATGTACTCCTCTTCATCTCATTGATCGGTTGTGTCATCCCACGACTCAATGAATATCGGAA
>WLDY01000102.1 GCA_009704555.1 Actinomycetota bacterium
CAAACCCTTCCCCTTCATCTCCAACATCCATCCATTCAAAGGAGATCCATGAAGGCCTTCTTCCATGATCGTCGCGAAGCTGGGGAGATGCTCGCTCACCGCCTCGCAACCCAAGGGAAAGGATTCGACATCGTCATCGCACTTCCTCGCGGTGGAGTTGAGGTCGCATTTCCGATAGCAAGAGAACTAGATGTCCCGCTCGATCTCTTGATCGTCAAGAAACTTGGTGCGCCAGGTCAGCCAGAACTTGCGATAGGTGCGATCGCATCAGGTGGATATGCCTATGTCAACTATGAGATCTGTCGAAGGTTAGGTATCTCGCAGCGTGAAGTGGTCGCAATCCGCTACGCCGCTAGCAAAGCCCTAGCAATCCGTGAAGCGGAACTTCTCAAGGGAAGGCAGCGACCTTCATGGAGCGGAAAGCGGATCCTTCTCGTCGACGACGGCATCGCAACGGGCGCGACGATGGAGGTTGCGATCCGTGCCATCAACGCGCAAAGGCCAGCATCGCTGACTGTCGCAGTACCTGTCGCTGCCTTGAGTGCGGTCGAGAGACTTCACCGGCGCATCGATCATGTCTTTGCACTCCACTCACCGAGCATCCTCGGATCAGTCGGAGAGTTCTATGAAGAGTTCCCACAAGTCACAGAAGAAGAAGTAACGATGATGATCGATCAATTGGAGAGGAGAAGTCATGGTCTCGCAGCACGAAGTTGAGATCCCGGTAGGACAACATCGCTTGGAGGGGGTCCTTTCGATCCCAGAGAATCCGTTAGGTCTTGTGATCTTCGCCCATGGCAGTGGGAGTGGACGTTTCAGCCCGCGAAACCTTCAGGTGGCTCGCACCCTCAACGAGTATCGAATCGCAACCCTCCTCTTCGACCTTCTTACGACGGAGGAGGAAGAGGCCGACTCGAGAAACTCCCGATTCCGGTTCAATATCGCGCTCCTAGCGCATCGCCTCGTCCTTGCGACGCGATGGGTCAAACGTCAGCCGCTCTGCACGAATCTGAAGATCGGCTACTTCGGATCGAGTACAGGGGCAGCAGCTGCGATGGTCGCAGCGGTAGAGATGCCAGAATCGGTCTGCGCAGTCGTATCTCGAGGTGGACGTACTGACCTCGCTGGACTCGGAGCCCTCCACGAACTGCGCGCTCCCACACTTCTCCTCGTCGGCGGTGAAGATCATGACATCGTACGGATCAATCGTCGCTCTTCGCGCGATATGCGTGGTCCACACAAGGTCCACGTGATCGATGGCGCTACACATCTCTTCGAAGAGAGAGATACCTTGCAACAGGTCGCCGACGAAGCAGCGAATTGGTTCCTCGCTAGTTTCCCAGTCAGCAGGACGAATGAACCGGTCTCGGCGATGGCAGGGAGAAGAGCATGATCTCCCTCGTTGCAGATATGCGTAGGTATGCCTTCGTCGCGATCGAACGCGATGAGGCGATCCTTTGGAATGAAGGGTTGGATTCGGTCTCAGGTCCCATCCACGTTAAAGCTCCTGTCGAAGTCGACCATCGCCACATGCGCACCGGTCAATATCAACATGGACATGACACCAAGCACAGATTCCCGGAGTACTTCGAAGAGATCGCATCACACCTGAAGAAAGCTGATGTCATAGTGATCATGAGTCATGGACAAGGAAAGAGTAACTACGGGCTTCATCTCATCGACCACCTCAACGAGAAGCATCCGGATCTTGCGGCGAAGGTGGTCGACCATCTCACTGTCAACCTTCCAGCGCTCTCCATTCCGGAACTCGAAGCGCACGCGCGAGGATGGTTCGAGAAGAACTACCGGAAACTTGGCTCTTGGCATGGGCGAAAGCGGGATCGACGCTTCTCATGAGCCTCTTGTGCCCTTAGAGCCATAGGAGTTAACTAACGACTGCTTCGCCCCTCCTACCCAAAGGAGCACTATGAGTGCAGTCCGGCTTGTCGATTTCGGTCTCTCGGAGGAATTCGGTTACCTCCCGCATTACGACCCCGCGCAATCCCTCTCTCCCGGCAACGAGGAGTGGGACGAATTCGCACTCGACATCCCGAAACTCTTGATGGGTTCAGACTTTAGAAAGCGAGTCAAGGAGCTCAAGCCATTTGATATCTCAGCGCTCAAAGGTGAGCCAGATGTCCAACGCGCGATGATGATCCTCAGTTACATCGGCCAGTCCTATCAATGGAGCGATAACGAACCGGCACACACCTTGCCGAAGAACCTCGCACTTCCTTGGTACCAAGTCGGCAAACTCGTCGGCCGCCCCCCGATCCTCTCGTACCAAAGTTACGCCAACGACAATTGGCGTCGCCTCGATACAACGGGTCCAGTCGAATGCGGCAACATCGCACTCTTGCAGTGTTTCCTCGGCGGACAAGATGAAGAGTGGTTCATCCTCATCCATATCGATATCGAGAAGAAGGCAGGAAAGGCCCTCAAGGCGATCGAAGATGCGCAGGCCGCTGTCGTCAAAGACGATGCAGATGCGCTTGAAGAAGCGCTCGAGAACCTGCGCGCATCACTTGCCGCGATGTATCAAGTCCTCTGTCGGATGCCTGAGAAATGTGATCCTTATATCTACTTCCATCGCGTCCGCCCCTACATCTTTGGTTGGCGCAATAACCCATCCCTTCCCAATGGCGTCGTCTACGAAGGGGTCGATGAGTACAAGGGAGTCGGCCAGACCTTCCGTGGTGAGACTGGGGCCCAGAGCGCGATCATCCCGGCAATGGACGGAGTCCTTGGGATCGATCATGAGAACGACGTCTTGCGCGAGTACCTCATGGAGATGCGCACCTATATGCCACCAAAGCATGTCGCCTTCATCGAGGCAGTCGAGCGGGGTCCATCGGTTCGCGAGATGGTCAAGAAGGTCAATCGCCGCACCCTCACCTCACTCTTCAACACCTGTGTCGAGATCGTCGGAGATTTCCGCGCCAAACACTTGGAGTATGCCGGCACCTACATCCACGCCCAAGCACAGGCGACGCCAGGAAACCCATCGGCGGTCGGAACCGGTGGCACACCATTCATGGTCTACCTTCGCAAGCATCGCGATGAGACCCGCGCACAGTTGATCAATTAGTACCTTTCTCGCATGAGTGAGGGAGCGTCACCGAGCACTTCAGTCTTCGACGCACCCCGTCCCACCGAGTATCGCGAGATCCCAGCTGCGATCACCCGGAGCGAAGCGCGCACTCTCGACCTTCCACCAGGACCCAATCCAGCGCTCGCCGATTTACTCACCCTCACCTTCATGATCGATACACCGAAGTTCTTGCAACGAATGCAAGAGCGTCATGGAGATATCACCTCCTTCTTCCTCGCTCGTCGACTCTTCATCGGAGTCTTCTCTGCGCAAGGAACGTACGAGGTCACAGTCTCCAAGCAACATCACTTCGTCAAAGGTGTCGGATTCGCCAGGATGCGGAAAGTCCTCGGCGAAGGGCTTCTCACCAACGAGGAACCGATCCATATGCAACATCGCAGGATGATGCAGCCTCCCTTTCACCACGGAAATCTTGATTCCTATGTCGCCCTCATGCATCGGATCATCGACGACCACACGAAGAAGTGGGAGAGGGAGATCAATCTTGCAGACGAGATGATGGCTCTTACCCTTGAGATCGTCGCACAATGCCTCTTCGGGATGGAATCCAATAGATACACCAAGCAGATCGCCCATTCCATGGAGATCGCAATAGACCGTATCGAGCGGACGATGCTCCCTGGTCTTGATCGCTTCGATTCCTCAAAGATCCCTTACTTCACCAAGTTCCGTGACTCATCCGACGACCTCGTCTCGATCGCTGACGAGATCATCGAAAATCGGATGAAGTCGGGAACGGATCGCACCGATGACCTACTTGGAATACTCCTTGCGATGCGCACGTCGATTTCCATCGATCACATCCGC
>WLDY01000103.1 GCA_009704555.1 Actinomycetota bacterium
ATGGCAAAGCTCAGCACCGACGAACTACTCGGTCAGTTCAAGGAGATGACTTTGGTAGAACTCTCTGAGTTCGTGAAGTCATTCGAGAAGGAATTCGATGTAACCGCAGCAGCACCAGTCGCTGTCGTCGCCGCAGGTGGCGCAGCCGGTGGTGAAGCAGCGGCTGCACAGGAAGAGTTCACCGTCGTACTCGAGGATGCAGGCGCACAGAAGATCGCCGTCATCAAGGAAGTACGTAACCTGAACTCAGCTCTTGGCCTCAAGGAAGCCAAGGACTTGGTCGATGCGACCCCAGCCACCCTCCTTGAAAACGTCAAGAAGGATGTCGCTGACAAGGCAAAGGCAGCCCTCGAGGCAGCTGGCGCGAAGGTCACCGTCAAGTAATCAAACAGTTCCAAAAAAGGGCCCCGGGAGACCGGGGCCCTTTTGCATTTCTTATCTACGTTTCGTGAGTAAGTGCATCACGCGCTCGAGTGGACCTTGATCGAATCGCTTGAGCCAGTAAATCGAGAGTTGTACGAGAACCGCCCACACACCAACAGCAATGAGAAGCACTGCCCAGAGCGGTACCTCCTGGAAGAGGCCCAATCCCCACGGTGCGAAGATGAGTGAGACGACTATTGATTGTGAGAGGTAGACAGTAAGTGACATCCGACCCCCTTGCCGCAACCAAGTCACTCCTCGGGATCCACGCTGCATCCATCGAAGGAAGAGAGCGACATAACCGAACGTCAGCAATGGAGCAGTGACGAAACAAAGTACGAGCGCGAAAATATATGTACCTTCTGAAGTCTTTGTGGACTGTTCATTGAGCACAGCGATCACCGCTCCAGTGACCTGCAATGGAAGTCCGATCAGGAAAGCGACCTTGATCTTTCGCCCTAATTTCATCTCTTCCAAGGGTTTCGACAGTAGTCGCTCTCTTCCAGCGCGTAAGCCGAATAGGAATGCAGCGAAGACGAATCCACCTTGAAGCAGGATGCCTGTGCCGATACCGAGGACCCAGAGCTCAAGTCTGGGAGCGATAGCCTCAGCGAAACTGCCATCACGCATGATGTCATCAAGGGGCATCGCATTATTGACTTCGAACTCGACTTCCTCGGGCAAAAGCCTTTCGAAGATCACGACAGAAGCTGCGGCAAAGACCAAGATCACGGTGAAGATCGAATAGATCACCCTGGTCCAGATTTTGAGTGTTCTGTCGGTACGGAATAGGAACGGGATGAGAAGAAAGCCAAAGAATCCGTAGAGGAAGAGGATGTCGCCGTGCCAGAAGAAAGTGAAGTGGATTGCACCGAAGAGCATGAGGGCGAGTGAGCGCCTGACCCACCGTCCTCTATTCGATTGTTCTCCTTTGATCAGGTAGTTGGCGCTGTAGCCGAAGAGGAATGCGAAGAGTATGTAGAACTTGCCCGCGACGAGTGCGATCATCAAGCCTGCCGCGGTTCCATTCGCGGGTCCGTCAAGCCAAACACCTCGGGCGCCCTCAGCGGAGAGGAGCGCTAAGAAAGGGATGTTGGCGATCAGGATCCCAAGTAGCGCGAACCCTCGAAGGGCATCGGGGGCAAGGTCTCGCTCTGATGTCGCGCTCATAGGACTTCAAGATTGATGTCGAAGGCGACCATGATGATTGCAATAGCGATAGACCAGAGGATCATGCTTGTAGTCACTAAGAGCGATACTCGAAGAGGTTTCACACCAGCAGCAACTGAAGCAGCTGCCGCGAATTGCGTGCCGATGATCACTGGCCCAAGGGCCGCCATCCCATAGATGCCGTAACGATCAAAGGCCTTCACTGCCTTCTCGAATTTTGGTGACTCGCTCGATTTGCCCTTTGCAATACGTCGCTGACTGATTCTTGCTCTGATGGATGATCCGGCGTAGGCGAAGAGAAAGATTGTGATTGCATTACCGACCACCGCCGCAATCACGGTCGCGTATGGGTTCAATCCAAGGATGATGCCACTCGGCACGACGGCAATCGCCTCCATCCAAGGAATCGCTCCAGCAAGGAAGATTCCGAAGAGGCCCCATTGCTCCAAGTTCATGACTTCAAAGCCAGTCTTTTTGATTCACGCCAAGCCATCACCATTGAAGGCAACATGACTGCGTATCCGAAAATCAACCAGAAGATCGCATTGATCTGTGGCCAGGTCAGGTCGATTTGATAGTTGAAACCATCGCCCTCATCAAATAGGTCTGTTGCGACTGCGTATCCGAAGAGAGCACCTGCGAGTACCGAGGAGATACCAAAGAGAATCTGATAGGCGCGGAAGTAGGTGCTATTTCGTTCTTGGATCATCCTCTCGTCCAGGACGCTGTCAGGTGCTTCAGGAATCAGTCGCACTGCTTGGCGTAGCAGGAACCAGAAGATGAAGAGAAGTCCTATGTAAACGATAGAAAGAGAGGCAAGATCGTTGTCGCCTACCCAGAAAAGGAAAGCCGTTCCAGCGACGGTGACAGTATTAGCACCAATTACAAGGAATCGAAGGGCCTCGCGTGTGCGTAATCCATCCCACTTCGTATCTGAGAGTTGCTTCTCGACTGACTTCACACTTGCCATCTGCGTGAAGGACAATTTGCCCTTGAAGGCATCTCGATATTGCGGTCCAAGACCCCGGGCCCTCACATAGAGAAAGAAGAGCGGAATCTCCAATGCCGTATAGACGAGGATTGCAAAGATCCACCACGTCGTATCAAAGGTGAAGAAAGTGAACTCCGCGGGTGATCCCCAATAGAAGGGAGCCAAGACGGCTAGCGCGATCAGGCCTACCGCGACGTCTAGCCAAGCCAACCGCTTCACGTCATCTCGAGCGAACTTTGGATAGATAAAGAGGTATGCGACCGCAAGTGTCACTAGTGATGCGATGAGTATGTAGATCTCAGACATTTCCTATTTCCCTTCGAGCCAGAAGAGCTCTTCGACGTTTACTTCCAGCGCCTCTGCAATGCGGAGTGCCAGAACGAGAGAAGGGGAGTACTCCCCACGTTCGATATATCCGATGGTTTGGTAGTGGACGCCTGCCGCGTCGGCGAGATCCTGGCGGCTAAGGCCCGCCTTTGTCCGCACGGCCTCGACCTGATTGCTGACGAGACCTTCTTCTTCGCGAGGCTTTCTTCCCACAGGTGTAGCATAATTACTATGTAGCAATAATGCAACAGAGTGGAGTTAGCTTCTGCTGGTTCGCCGTGCCACCAAGATCGCGGTCGGGTTTGTGGTCACATTCGGATAGAGATTGCTCGTCGGGTTGAAAAACGCTGAAATCGAAGCAGGTCCATGGACTGAAGGTCGCCACGAACATGTTGCTATCAGACTAGAGGTCGACTTCGCTTTGCAGTTAGTGATGACACGACCGTTCAATCGGAAAGTCACTACACCGGCCACGTTCGTTGTAGCCACGATATTGATGGCTGACCCGCGTTGTAGGTTTGTATTGCCTCCATTGATCGAAAGATTAATGGTTGCGACATTAGGTTCTGTGCTGACTGTCAGTGTGTATGGATCTGAAGCTCCATTACCGTAGTCGCCACCGGTGATCGACTTCGTGATCGAGATGACGTATGCGGTGTTGGCAGTTAATCCTGTGAACTGACAACTATGTAGCCCGCCACTTGCAGCGGTCACATCTTGGCAACCTGCACCGACTTGGACGCCATTGAGAGTCGCAATGGCGTCGTAGTTGTAACCATATCCATTCCCACCCGCCTCATAAGACCAGGAGACTGTGATTGAAGAGGTGGTGGTCGTTGAAGATGCGCTGGAAATCGAATCGGGTGTGGTTGTGAAGTAGATGGGACGCCCACCAACGTCCTGACTGATTCCAGGATTGGTTGTTGAAGTTACCTGATAGCGGCGCCCAGGTGTAAGTCCCGTCAGATTACTTGTGACGACGACGTTGTCTGAAGTGACTGATGAGA
>WLDY01000104.1 GCA_009704555.1 Actinomycetota bacterium
CGGAGATGAGAGTGCACTTCCTCCTCGCGATCGTGGCCCTGTGCGTCGCTTCGTACGTAACTACATCGATTCGCGTCGTTCGATCGGTGAGTTCTTCCTACCCATCGTGATGGTCCTGCTCTTCCTTGGACTCAGTCCCAATCTTCAAGTAAGGCTCGGTGCAACCATCGTGCTCTATGCAGTTGCGCTCTATTCAGTGATCGAGGGTGTATTGATCGGGAAACGGATCAAGGCAGAGGTAAAGCGTCGATTCCCGGGAGAGCCGACTAAGGGTCTCGCCATGTATGGCTGGGTCAGATCAACGCAGATCCGACGACTTCGCGCACCTCTACCTCAAGTCAAGCGAGGCGAGAAAGACTTCTAACTAGGCTCGAGGATTCGGGCTCTTCGTCTCGGAAGGTGAACGTTCTGCGATCGAAAGGATCGCGTCATCGATCGCTCGCATCACGGATGGCTCAAGCTTGACCCCGACCGCCTTCACATTCTCTTTGATCTGTGAGGGCTTCGTTGCTCCGATGATCGCGGAGGCGACATTCTTGTTCTGAAGCACCCATGCCAACGCGAGTTGCGCCATCGTGAGATCCAACTGCTTTGCGATCGGTTCGAGTCTTTGAACTGCAGTCAGGATCTCATCGCGCATCCATCGCGAGATCATGTTTGCGCCACCCTTCTTATCGGTTGCACGCGACCCAGTTGGCGGTTTCTTCCCTGGTTGGTATTTACCGGTCAAGACGCCTTGCGCCAGTGGTGACCAGACGATCTGACTTATTCCTTCACGTTCGCTCAGCGGCACGACCTCTTTCTCGATCACGCGCCAGAGCATCGAGTACTGCGGCTGGCTGGAGACGAATCGGTCGTATCCGCGCTCCTTCTGTATCCGCAGACCATCATTGATCTGTCCTGCGGTCCACTCTGAGAATCCGATGTACATCACCTTGCCGGAGCGAATCAGGTCATCGAATGTCGAGAGCGTTTCCTCTAGTGGTGCTTCGAAATCAAAGCGATGAGCTTGGTATAGATCGATGTGATCGGTACCGAGGCGCTTGAGGCTTGCATGGACCGACTCCATGATGTGCTTTCGAGAGAGGCCACGCTCGTTCTTGCCAGTCCCGGTCGGCCAGTAGACCTTGGTGAACAACTCATACGACTCTCGTTTGACTCCTTTCAGAGCCTTGCCCAAGACCGTCTCGGCGCGGGTACCTGCATAGACATCTGCAGTGTCGAAGGTGGTGATACCGACATCGAAGGCCGCGCGAACACACTTGATCGCTGCCTCTGACTCCACTTGGGATCCATGGGTGATCCAATTGCCGTAGGTCAGTTCAGATACATAGAGCCCAGAGCCACCGAGTTTTCTAAATTCCATGGCGCCACCCTAAGCGACACACCCCTTGAATCCAACTCATGGCTGAAGAGAGCTCGCCTTGCTACTCTTCGGCAACAACTCAATAGTTCCTCGCTCAGGGGAAGTCTGGTGAGAATCCAGCGCTGACCCGCAACCGTCATAGTCGGAATGCCTGACGAAGAACATTGCACACCACCCGTCGAGGTCTGCGGGGCGGAGCATTCTTGATCCTTCGTCGATGCGCGCATTTCCCCTACGCGACCCTCTCGACGGGATCTTCGAGGGCAACGCTTCATGACCTCTCACTAATCACTCGCCTAGCGCGAGAGTTGAGAGGAAAGAAATGAAAAGAACACTCATCGCGATCTCTTCCATCGCGCTTCTGATCTCCTATCCATCATCTGTCTCCCAGGCATCGACCGGGTACCGCTATTGGGGCTACTTCCAAGCTGCGCCAGGTGCGACAGAGTGGACTATGGCTATGACAGGGCCGACGACCAATGTGAAGGACGGTTCGGTTGAAGGATGGATGCACACATTCAGCAACGATGATGTCAACGCATCGGCACCACGACGTGCGCCGAACTTCTCGTCACTCTGCAAGTCCGTCAAGCCGGTTGCCAACAAGAAGAGAATCGGCGTCATAGTTGACTTCGGTATCGCCGCTATCCGTCCGCGCGGTGAGAGCATTCCAAAACGCGTGACCACCTGCGTACAAGTCGATCTCAATGCCACGGGCGCAGAGGCACTTGCCGCCGCTGCCAAGATCCGAGCCTCCTCATCAGGATTCATCTGTGGCATCAACGGTTATCCAGCCAAGGAGTGCAGCGCTGAGATCAAGACGCCGCGGACGCTTGCGAAGTGATTGAGCGACGGATCAAGAGAAGTAAGAGGAGTCACTGACAGATGAACGCGACGCTCCTCGATCACTCTCGGTCGACACGATCGAGAATCCATCCCTTTGCATGGTGGGCATGGGCGATCGTCCTCAGTGTCGCGCTCTTCATCTCCTCTGAGCCTTGGTTTGCAGCAGGACTGGTAGTCGCTTCCGCCATCTTGGTGAGGGCCTACAAGGAGACCACTCCTTGGTCCCGATCGTTCGTCGTGGCCATGAAGTTCATCGCTGTGATCCTTTTGATTCGCATGGCGATAGCGATACTCATCGGTGTCCCCATTCCAGGGACCACCATCATCACGCTTCCGACTGTTCAACTTCCCGAGTGGATCGCGGGGATAAGACTGGGTGGACCGGTTACGACCGAACGCCTCACTTCCACACTTGGAGAGGTGATGATCATCATTGGGGTCGTCGCACTCTTCGCAGCAGCGACATCGCTGACCTCGCCACATCGCGTGATCCGCGCCATCCCACTCGCCTTCTACCAACTCGGATTGGTGCTGACCATCGCCACCTCTGTCTTTCCACAATTCGTCGTCGCCATTCGGCGGATCACTCTGGCCCGGCGTCTTAGAGGTCAAGAGGTCCGTGGGCTTCGACATTGGCGCAAGATCGCGATCCCGCTCCTTGAGGATGCGCTCGAACGAAGTCTTGATCTCGCCGCTGCGATGGAGTCACGTGGCTTCGGGCAACGTATCCGCCGAAGCAGCTATCGCCCTGATCACTGGGGTGGGCTGGAGAGCGCGATTCTCGTGTCATCACTCATGGTCGCCGCCGTAATCTGGTTTCTCCCTTCGCAAACTCCGGCATTCTTCTTCGCTAGCGGACTCTTCGCCTCTTGGTTGGTCCTCTTCGGAAGGAAACGATCATGATCTCCTTTCGCAATGTCTCGCTGATCTATCCGAACTCCCAAACCACCGTCTTCGAAGACGTCACTTTCGAGGTTGGCGAGGGCGAATTCATCCTCTTGATCGGCAGTACCGGAATCGGAAAGTCCAGCGCACTGAAATTGATGAATGGACTCGTCCCCCACCACACCGGCGGCATTCTCAGTGGCGACATCCAAGTCGATGGCATCTCGACAAGAGGAGTACGTCCAGGCGAACTCTCACACCTGATTGGGATCGTTGGTCAAAACCCGATCCATGGTTTCGTCACGGATATCGTCGAGGAGGAGATCGCATTCGCGATGGAATCTCTCGCGATTCCAGAGAGCGCGATGAGAAAGCGAGTGGAGGAGGTCCTCGACCTACTTGCCCTCACGCCGATGCGATCGCGAACGATCGCGACTCTCTCGGGCGGTGAGCAGCAGCGAGTGGCCATCGCAAGCGCCCTTGTCATGAACCCAAAGATCCTCCTTCTCGATGAGCCAACGAGCGCGCTTGATCCGATCGCTGCAGAGGAAGTACTTGCGATACTGCAACGAATCGTCCATGACCTTGGTGTCACTGTCGTTGTTGCCGAGCATCGCCTCGAGCGCGTCATTCACTACGCCGATCGCATCATCCACATCGCAAGCGATGGATCAGTCCGAGTTGGTTCCCCATCAGCGGTCATGAAGGAATCAGAGATCGCCCCTCCGATAGTAGAACTCGCTCGATCA
>WLDY01000105.1 GCA_009704555.1 Actinomycetota bacterium
CTCATCCTCAAAGTAGTCGCGAAGCAAGTGGGCATGGCGCCAGATCACATCGCTCACTTCAGCAAGGGTCGGTAGTGGTCGCGCTTTACCACCGGTGAAAGCCCGAACCAGGTCCGCGAAGAGCCAGGGCCGGCCCAGACATCCGCGACCGACGACGATGCCGTGACACCCAGTCTCCCGCACCATGCGAAGACCATCTTCTCCCGACCAGATATCACCGTTTCCAAGGACCGGAATCCCCCATGGCTTCAGGAACTCCACTAACTCTGCGATCTTCGTCCAATCTGCCTCGCCGTCGTAATACTGTGCAGCAGTCCGCGCATGAAGCGCCACCCATGCAACTCCAGCGTCTGCAGCGATTCGCGCTGCATCCAAGAAGGTCAGATGATCATCATCGATACCAGTACGCATCTTGACCGTCACCGGGATACCAAAAGGTTTGGCACTCTTCACCGCAGATGTAACGATCTCTTCGAAGAGAAGTCGCTTGTATGGCAAGGCCGCACCGCCACCTTTACGCGTCACCTTCGGAACCGGGCAGCCGAAGTTGAGATCGATGTGGTCAGCACGATCCTCTCGCCCCAACATCTCGATCGCCTTGGCCAGAGATGCACCTTCCGTCGCATAGAGCTGAATGGAACGGGGAGACTCGTCCTTTCCAGGGATGATCATCCGCATCGTCTCTTCATTGCGTTCTACAAGAGCGCGTGCAGTGACCATCTCGGAGACGAAGAGGCCTGCACCTTGTTCTCGACAGAGGGTACGGAAAGCAGAGTTGGTGATTCCGGCCATAGGAGCGAGCACGACGGGAGGATCGATCGTCACTTTCCCATCAGGAAAGTGACCGTTCTCGATACGAAGCGTGAGCGGTGGAACTAGCACCCGAGGAGTTTCGGCGCTAACCATGACTCGACCTGATCGATGCCGATGCGCTCTTGGCTCATGCTGTCGCGCTCGCGGATCGTGACGGCGTGATCCTCAAGAGTTTCGAAGTCGATCGTGACGCAATAGGGAGTTCCAATCTCATCTTGTCTGCGATAGCGACGTCCGATCGCACCTGCATCATCGAATTCGACATTCCAATTCTTTCGAAGTGTGGCAGCGAGATCACGTGCCTTCGGCGAGAGATCGGCGTTGCGGGAGAGCGGAAGGACTGCAACCTTGACCGGAGCAAGACGCGGATCGAGTCGCATCACTGCACGCTTCTCCATCTCACCCTTCGCATTGGGTGCCTCATCCTCACTAAAGGCATCCATCATGAATGTGAGCGTGCAGCGATCCACGCCTGCTGCAGGTTCGATAACAAATGGGGTCCAGCGTTCGCTCTTCTCTTGATCAAAGTAAGAGAGGTCTTTTCCACTCTTGGCGCTATGCGCCTTGAGGTCGAAGTCGGTGCGATTGGCGATTCCCTCCAACTCCCCCCACTCAGACCCTTGGAATTCGAACTTGTATTCGATGTCGACGGTGCGCTTGGAGTAATGCGAGAGCTTCTCCTTGGGATGTTCGAAGAGTCGCAGTCTCTGCTTGTCGATACCGAGGTCGGTGTACCAAGCGAGGCGAGTGTCGATCCAATACTGATGCCACTCCTCATCGGTACCGGGGACGACGAAGAACTCCATCTCCATCTGTTCGAATTCGCGGGTGCGGAAGATGAAGTTGCCAGGAGTGATCTCGTTGCGGAATGACTTACCGATCTGGCCGATGCCGAAAGGTGGCTTCTTTCGCGCCGTGGTCATCGCATTCTCAAAATTGATGAAGATGCCTTGCGCAGTCTCCGGGCGCATGTATGCGAGTCCACTCTCATCCTCGACCGGCCCCAGATAGGTCTTGAGAAGACCTGAGAATTGACGCGGTGGTGTGAATTTCCCCTTGGTCCCACAGTGAGGACAGCCGAGTTCCTCTGGTCCTGTCGGTTGCCGGCCATGTTTGGCTTCGAAGGTATCCTCGAGATGGTCAGCGCGGAATCTCTTATGGCATGCGGTGCACTCGGTCAGTGGATCAGTGAAGGTCTCGACGTGACCCGATGCTTCCCATACTTCACGAGCGAGGATGACGCATGAATCGATACCGATCACATCCTCGCGACCTGTGACCATCGAGCGCCACCATTGCCGCTTCACATTGTTCTTGAGTTCGACTCCGAGCGGACCGTAATCCCAGGAGGCGCGCAATCCCCCATAGATCTCAGATGAGGGGAATACGAAACCCCGTCTTTTGGAAAGAGAGACGATTGTCTCTAGACGATCGGCCATGTGATTACTCCGTCCGGCTGGCTGTCGGAAGGGCCACGTTGGCCCCACAATTGGAAGAAACGAATTTTACTTCCGCGATTGCCGATCACTCGTCAGATTCGAGGTAGCCACCGGGTTCATCGATAGCTCGAGCAAGGATCGGAACTGCATTGATCTTCACCTGGTAGTTGGAAAGTGCCCTTCGATATGAACCGATGTTCCGCCATTGCGTCACCAGAGCGATCAAGGTCGGCTCGTCCGTGTTGAGTCCGATCTGTCCGGAGAGATAGCCCTCGCAGGCGGCCAGTGCCTGGTGAGCCCGCTCGAGGTCGCCAACGAAGGTGGCCTGTTCCTCAGCCGGCACCTCGAACCTTGCGATGGCGAACACGCCGAAAGCCTAGGGGTCAACACAAAATGAAAATGATTCTCATTATGTGTTAGCCTCCCGCCATGAATATCGCACTCGGACTCGCAGCCCTCACCGCCGTCGCCACCGCACTGGGTGGTCTTCTTGCTCTCAAGTCAAAGGATCGACTCCATCTCGTCCTCGGTCTCTCGGCAGGCCTTCTCCTCGGCCTCGTCGCCTTCGAACTACTTCCCGAGTCCTTCTCCCACGATGCAGGCGAGTTCCTCAACGTCCCGATCACTGCTGTCGCGTTGATCGGTGGCTTCATGGCGCTTCACCTCTTCGAGAAGTTCTCCGGCAGTCATGAGCCAGCAGAGTCCGAGTACGGCAGCGAGCATCGTCATGCTGGGAACGTCGCAGGAACGCTCGGTGCGATTGCGATGGCGGGACATGTGTTGATCGATGGCATCGCCATTGGTGTCGCCTTCCAAGTGTCAAATGAGCTCGGTATCGCTGTCTTCGTTGCGGTTCTTGTCCATGCCTTCAGTGATGGTCTCAACACCGTCTCTCTTCTGATCAAGAGCGGGAATTGGACCAAGCGAGCGATACTCCTTCTCGCTGTAGATGCCGTCGCTCGTATCGGTGGAGCTGCGATCGGCTCTTCCATCGCGCTCAATGATGACTACATCGCTATCTATCTGGCACTCTTCGCTGGAATCCTCATCTACCTTGCGACCTCTCACATCTTGCCGGAAGCGCACTCACGCCACTCCTCGCGCTGGACCTTGGCGACGACAATCGCAGGCGTTCTCATCATGTGGGCGCTCGTAAGCCAGATCCATAGCTCCGACATTCATGCTCATGATCATGGCGACTCGGCCAGCCACTCAGACGAACATGGCTCCGAGAAGGATCATGACCACGATAAAGATGGTCACGATGACGCAACGAATGAATCACATGACTCTCACAAGGAAGATGGCGACCATGACCATGACCATGACCATGAGGGCGATCACAATCACTAGCCCGCTAGGAGTTTGACCCGGAGTTTCTTTGATTCTTCGTGGTTCTTGCACCAAAGACGGTGATCACGGATGGGATGGGGAGGACATGGAGAGCATTACCAATCTTCGACCCGAGAACTATGAGAACTCTATGGATCTTCGTGGGATGCCTACACATGTGTGTGCGTGTGGGTGCAATATCTTCAACCTCAAAGTGATCTTTGAAGATTGCGAGATCGCCACGTACTTCTTGGA
>WLDY01000106.1 GCA_009704555.1 Actinomycetota bacterium
GTGGCAAGTTCCGTCCCTTCGCGCAAGAAACTGAACGGTCCGACTTGAACCTGATAACCGATCGCAGCGCCTCGTACATAGGACTCGATGACGCGTGCATCCTGACCGACCGAGGAATCGACCAGAGTCGAGCGTGGTCCGATCGTCGCACCGGTCTCGACGATGGTCTTGCCGAGCAATTGCGTACCCGGCAGCAAAGTGACATCGGGCGCGATCTCCACCGTCACATCGATCCATGTGGTCAGGGGGTCAGTGATAGTGACACCGCTGAGCATCAAAGCATCGTTGATCCGCTCTCGCATCACACTTGTCGCTATCGCCAACTGCCTACGATCGTTGACACCGATGATCTCAGTCTCGTCTTGGATCAACTCGGCAGCGACCACCTCACCCTTGCGCTGCAGGATCGAGATGACGTCAGTCAAATACTCCTCGCCCTGGGCATTGTCCGATGAGAGCTCAGCGAGTGCGCCACGAAGTGCGGCGAAGTCGAAGAGATAGACGCCGGAGTTGATCTCATCGATCTCCTTCTCGAACTCCTTGCAATCCTTCTCTTCCACGATCCGAGAGATCCGTCCCTGATCATCGCGGATGATCCGGCCATAACCAGTTGGATCGAAGACTTCTGCGGTAAGGACAGTTGCCTTCGCCTTCATCTCGAGATGACGTGAGTGAAGCGAACGGAGTGATGCTCCAGTAAGCAGTGGCGTATCACCAGCCATGATGATGACGGTCGATGCAGTACTTCCATGTTTCGCAACGAAGGCCTCGAGCGCTAGGCGCGCCGCGGCACCAGTTCCATTGCGGACCTCTTGATGGACGAGGAGAGCATCCGGTGCGATCTCATTGAGATGGCTCTCGACTGCTTCGCGCTTCGCACCGACGACGACCGCTCGATGTTTCGGGGAGAGATGATCGAGTGCTGCGAGAACGTGTCCAATGAGGGAGCGACCTGCGATCTCGTGAAGGACCTTCGATTGGGCTGATCTCATCCTGGTGCCTTCTCCGGCCGCCAGGATGATCGCCAAATCCACGGTGTCATTCTATTGCTTCAGAGTGAAGCGAAAGAAATGTCGTTCGTGAAGGGAGTTCGACTTACGTGGCTCCTCCACCTGGTATCGATCCAGGACCCTGGGCTTCAAAGGCCCATGTGCTAGCCACTACACAATGGAGGAGCCTGTAGTTTATCGGTCGATCACCGTCGCGCCGACTACAGGTCCGCTCGCACGCACGACATTGCCCACCACTCCACTTGATGTGAGGGCGACCACGAGATCAAGGGCATGGTCCTCATCTTCAGCGAGGAATGCCACGGTCGGTCCAGAGCCAGAGACGATTCCACCGAGTGCCCCGTAGTCCATTCCAACATCGAGAATCAATCGCAACGCTGGTCTGATCGAACACGCAGCAGGTTGCAAGTCGTTCTGTAGCGCCTTTCCAAGCGCCTTCGCATCAGCGGAACGAAGTGCATGCATCAGTGACTCGCTCACCTGAGGTGAGGAGATCTCCATGCCTTCTCGTAGTCGATCGCACTCACCGTAGACCGCAGGGGTGGAGAGACCGTTGCTCGAGAGTGCGAAGACCCAGGAATAGCTCCCTCGCGCAAGCGCTGGAGTGAGTTGCTCTCCTCGACCAGTGCCGATCGCAGTGCCACCAGCGATGGAGAATGGGACATCACTTCCGATCTCGGAGCCGATCTCCTCCATTTCGGTCCGAGAGAGACCAAGACTGAAGAGTGCGTCCAGGGCGACGATGACACCGGCAGCATTCGCGCTACCACCGGCCATTCCACCAGCAACTGGGATGCTCTTGTTGATCGAGATGTTGAGGGCATCATCTAAGTCGAACTTCTTGTACATCAATTCCGCAGCGACATAAGCGAGATTGCTCTTGTCGGTCGGTATCCCATGAGGATGATCCGCCTTGATCTCGATCGAGAAACGTTGATCCCGATCCGTCTCATCGGTGAGAGTGACCTTCACGTCGTCAAAGAGTGAGACGGCCTGGAAGACAGTGGCGATCTCATGGAACCCATCGCTGCGCTTAGGGCCTACCGAGAGCTGGAGATTGACTTTGCCCGGCACACGAACGGTTACGTAATGGTCTGCCACGGTTGGAACCCTAGTCCTTGGGGCGAGTCGGCTTCTCGCCCTCAGTGCTCGCTAGCTCTGATCGCTCGTGCGATGGAGAGAAAACCTTCGACACTGATCGACTCAGCGCGCGCCGTCGGATCAATCCCTGCTCGTTCGAGAAACTCCTCCACGCCACGATCCGGAGCACGCTCGGTAAGGAGTCGGGAGAGCGAACCTCTCAGCATCTTCCGTCGTTGGTTGAAGGCAGCGTCGATGATCTCAAAAGTGAGACGGCGATCCTCACTACCTGCGATGGGGCGATGAACGCGTAATTGCAGCAGTGAGGAATCGACTCGAGGAACTGGCCAGAAGACGGCTCGAGGGATGGAATCACTCAAAGTCGCATCTGCATACCAAGCCACCTTCGCACTCGGAACGCCGTACTCCTTGCTTCCAGGCTTGGCGGCTAGCCGTCGAGCGACCTCGCTCTGCACCATCACCATCGCACTCTCGATCCTCTCCATCTCCAAGAGATGGATGAGGACAGGCACCGAGACGTTGTATGGAAGGTTTGCGACAACTTTGATCGATCTCTCACCGGGATCAGATCCCGCTAGCTCTTCGGCCGTGAGTTCCATCGCATCCTTCACGATCACAGTGAAAGCTCTATCGCTCACTCCATGATCTCGTAAGGTCTGCGGCAGCCTCTTCGCCAATCGATCATCGATCTCTACTGCGATGAGATGGGCTCCAGTACGAGCAATCGAGAGGGAGAGTGATCCGAGTCCAGGGCCGATCTCGACGACGCGATCTTTCGATGTGATCCCGGCGAGACGAACGATCTTCTCGCAGATGTTCGAATCATGGACGAAGTTCTGTCCAAGCGACTTACTTGGAACCACTCCCAATTGCTCTGCGATCTGCCGGATCTCGGTCGCACCAAGGAGTGTGATCTTCTTACCTTCACTCACTTCTTCACTCATTGCGGCTCATCCGGTACTTGCGAAGGAGCCGAAGCAGCGTTGGGCATTCTTCGATAGGTTCTCGATCAGAACCTCAAGGTCGTCACCACGGGTATCAGCCATGAAGGTGATGGTGCGCGCAGTCTGCGCCGGAGTATTGAGATATCCCCGGAAAGGCATCGGGGCGAGGAATGGGGAATCCGTCTCCGCGAGCAAGAGTTCCTTCGGCACCTCAAGGATCGCCTCCCGAAGATGTGGTGCATTCTTGAAGGTGAGCGTGCCTGCGAAAGAGAGGTAGTAACCCTTCCTTACACACTCCCGTGCCATCTCGACATCACCGGAATAGCAATGGAAGATCGTGATCTCTGGCGCGCCTTCCTCATCGAGTACATCGAGGACGGCGCGATGTGCATCTCGATCATGGATGATCAACGCCTTACCTTTACGTTTTGCGATATCTATATGACGCCTGAAGGAATAGCGCTGTCGCTCTTGAAGGGCCTCTTCGGTACGGAAGAAATCCAATCCGGTCTCACCGATCCCACGGACTCGTTCCTCATCGGCCAGCCGCTCGATGATCGCCAGATCGGCCTCAAGGTCTTCGACGACAGGGGCTTCATTCGGGTGAAGCGCCACCGCAGCAAGAACGTTGGAATCGAATCGACGCGCGAGCGCGACAGACCACTCCGATTGCTCCGCTGAGTATCCGACTTGGACGATGCGATCGATACCGACGGACTTGCTCTCTTCGATCACTTCATCCAAGGCTGGGTCGTCGACGCCGGTGTTGGTGACGATCTCGAGA
>WLDY01000107.1 GCA_009704555.1 Actinomycetota bacterium
ATGGTTATCGTTCTTGGAGCCTTCAATATCGTGATGTTGAGGGCAGCGAAAGAAGACTTGTTTGCGATATCCGTCGCAGTAATCGTCTCACGATAGATACCAGGTGGTGCTCCCTCTGCGACATTGATCTGAGCAGTCACGGAATCGATATAGCTGTAAGTGACGCCCGGGATACCCGCTGAGATTCCGAAGGTATATCCAGGGGTACCTCCTGTAGCAGAGACCACAGCTGATGCGGCGGTGCCGAAGGTGGTGGTGATGGCGGGCGCAGAGATTTCGATTGCTGGGCTCTCTTCGGCATAGACGATCTCGGGTCCGGTGAAGATTCCCTGCAAGAGTGTGGCCGCGAATACGGTCACCAATGTTCTGGCGATTCGATCTGCGAAGATGGATCGGAGGTTGATCAGACCGGGACTATCGAACATCGCTCACCTGATTTGATGTTCGTGCCGTCGCTGTGACGCTCGAGGTATAGAGGTATGAATGATTCGAAAAGGAAAAGTGTGACTTGAGCGCAGCAGAAAGCTCCGATCGGTTCGATCTATGCTGCGAAAACACCTTCATCCCCTCACCCAGGACCTCACCCCCAATCCTTCTCAGGCGCATCTGGGGAGTCAAAGAAATCCGACGAGAACAGGGATTCGGTCCCAAAATCTCCCCAGATTTCAAGGTTTCTTCGCTGAACTATTGACTTTCCTCCCCTGAGGGCTAGATCCGACTCCTCATTGAGCCCGGTTTTCCTGGTTGGCTACCCTTAGTTCGCATGCTTATGTCATTGATAATGACGGACAGACTCTCGAGATAGGGAAGAAAAGTGGCTGATTCAAGTTTCGATGTTGTCTCAAAGATCGATCAAGCAGAACTCGACAATGCGATCAACCAGACTTCGCGTGAATTGGAAACTCGATTCGACTTCAAAGGGACTGGAACATCCATTGAGAAGAGCAATGTCGCGATCACGATCGAGTCTGAGACCGAAGAACGAGCGAAGGCCGCGCTCGACGTCTTCAAAGAGAAGTTGATCAAGCGCAACGTCTCACTGAAGTCCATTACTGCAAAGGATCCAGTGCTCAGTGGCAAGAGCTACAAGATCGTCGTAGAGACAAGTGAAGGCATTAGTCAGGAGAATGCGAAGAAGATCACCAAGTTGTTGAGGGATTCTGGACCTAAGAGCATCAAAGCCCAGATCCAGGGTGACGAACTCCGCGTTTCAAGTAAGAGTCGAGATGATCTCCAGGCAGCCATCGCACTCATAAAGGGCGCATCCTTGGACTTCGCGGTTCAGTTCACCAACTATCGATGACCCAGAAGGAAGAGCGGGGTTCGACCTTCGCCACTGGGGTCTTCTTTGGGGCCTCGGCATACACCCTGTGGGGTCTCCTCCCCTTCTACTGGCAGTTCCTCGACGGGGTGGCAGCGACTGAGATCCTGGTCCACCGGGGCCTTTGGTCACTCTTGATCTGCCTCGCTTTCCTCATGATTTCAAGGAAAATCAAGGTTTTTTGGGGCCTAGTCCGAGACCGAAGGACCTTCGCGATCCTGGCCTTTGCCTCCCTGCTCCTGACCATCAACTGGGGGGTCTACATCTGGTCGGTGACCGTGGATCGGGTAGTGGAATCTGCGCTCGGCTACTACATCACCCCATTGATGTCGGTGACTTTTGGGGTACTGATCCTCAAAGAGGAGATCAGTAGGGCCCAACGGATCGCCATCTCATTCGCTGCGGTCGGGGTCGTCATCCTCACCATCGGATACGGAGCCCTACCTTGGATAGCACTCGCTCTGGCATGCACATGGGGCGGATATAGCTTGATCAAGAAGCAATTGAAGCTTGGTGCACTCGAATCGCTTTCGGTCGAGACACTGATCGCGCTGATCCCAAGTACTGGCTACATCATCTACCTCGCAAGAAGTGGCGATGCCTCCTTTGGCACCTCACTCTCCACCTCGTTGCTTTTGGTCGGTGGCGGCTTGGCGACTGTGATCCCGTTGCTTCTCTTCAATGGGGCGACCAATCGGCTGCCTCTTGTGACTGTCGGATTACTTCAGTACCTGACCCCGACGATCATGTTTTTCATCGGAGTGGGCATCAATCATGAGAACATGAATCCGATCAAACTCATCGGCTTCGTGATGATCTGGTTGGCGCTCTTCGTATTTGGTAGGGACTTGGTCCGATCAAGCAGAGCGGTTGATCACAGCTGAGATGACCCCTGAAAGTGCTTGTTTTACGGGGTTTTCAGGCAGGTCTTCTAGGAGAGTCAGCGCACGTGCTGCAGTCTCATCGAGCATCTGACGCGCCTGACCCATCGCCTTATGGCTACGGAGGCGGATCAATGTCTGCTGCAGGAGCACCTCATCATGGATCGGACCACTCAATATCTCTTTGAGGTCTGCATCTGCTGGATCCTCAGAGGCTCTCGCAAGGATCGTCACCAAGGTCGGAATGCCTTCCTTGAGATCGGTCCCTGGGGTCTTTCCTGATTGTGCTGACTCGCTTGCGATATCGAGGATGTCATCTGCGAGTTGGAAGGCAGTACCGATCAACTCACCGAACTCTGTAACTGTCTCAGTGATTCGAGGATCAGCGCCAGAGAGCATCGCTCCGAAGCGAGCTGAGGTAGAGATCAGTGATGCGGTCTTGTTCGAGACCACCTTCATGTAGTGATCCATCGGATCCTGTGAAGGATTTGGTCCTTGCGTCTCTTGGATCTGTCCGATCACGAGGCGTTCGAAGGTGAGAGCTTGCAAGAGAACTGCTTCGGGACCTACCTCTGCAAGGAGAGCCGAAGTCTTGGCGAAGAGGTAGTCACCGGTGAGGATCGCAACGGCATTACCCCAGCGATAGTTGGCACTGGTCACGCCGCGACGGAGCGCCGCTTCATCCATCACATCATCGTGATAGAGCGTGCCTAAGTGAGTGAGTTCGCAAGCCACCGCTGCCTTGAAGATGTTGCTTCCTCGCTCTGGACCCAAGTGGGACGTGAGGAGGACAAGAAGTGGACGAAGACGCTTTCCGCCAGCAAGTACGAGATGTCGTGATGTCTCTTCGACGAGTGGGTAATCGCCTTCGATATGAGTGGAGAGCAACTCCTCCACTTGTGCAAGACCTTGTGCAAGGTCAGCTGCAAGGAGTGGATCGAGGCCTTCTATCGCTAGTTGCGGGTTGCTCACCGGGCAAAGATAGCGAGGTCAGTGATGAAAGAGAGAGTTGAAGTTGGCAGTACACCGAGCGCTACTGTCACGATTGCCGCGCTCCATACGCCAATCGATGATCGGAGTGTAGGCAAGGTCACACTCACGGTTGAGTCGCTTGGATCTTGGAAGAACATCAAGACGACCACACGGATGTAGAAGAAGGCTGCGATCGCGCTGGTGAGGACGCCGACGATCACCACCGATGTGACGCCGCCCTCATAGGCCGCGCTGAAGATCGAGAACTTCCCGATGAATCCTGAAGTCAATGGGATGCCTGCGAAGGAGAGCAGGAAGAGTGTGAAGAGCGATGCGATCACAGGTGAGCGCTTGCCCAAACCCGCCCAACGATTGAGGTCCGTCACCTCGCCCTGGCTATCTTGGATCAACGAGATGATTCCAAATGCGCCGAGGGTGGCGACTCCGTATACGAAGAGATAGAAAATCGAACTCTCAAGGCCTGACTTGTTGAAGGCGATCACACCGGTCAAGAGGAAGCCGGCATGAGCGATCGAGGAATACGCGAGCATTCGCTTCACATCACGCTGCGCGATCGCAACCAGTGATCCGACGATCATTGTGATGATTGCGACTCCA
>WLDY01000108.1 GCA_009704555.1 Actinomycetota bacterium
GATTCATCACGCCGGAGATGGTTAGCTGGCCATCGGGTTTCAATGATCTCTTAGCCCCTCCCATCGGCATCACTGTTCGCGGCCTCTTGCCCGAAGCAGAGAGCATCGCCATCGTGGGGACTCGCAATCCCAGTCACTACGGCCTCTCAGTAACCCGAAGCCTTACTGCGGGACTTATCGATCATGGTTTCGTGATCGTCAGTGGCGGTGCGCTCGGAATCGACACTGTGGTTCATCGAAGCGCGCTCAACGCCGAAGGAATCACCATTGCGATCATCGGGAGTGGCTTGAAGATCGATTACCCCGCCTCCAATCGTCGTCTCTTCGAGGAGATAACAGAGCGAGGTGCAGTGATCTCGGAAGTCATGCCCGAGGTGAACGCCCGTCCGGAGCGATTCTTGACGCGAAATAGATTGATCGCCGCAATCTCGCGTTCGACTATCGTCATAGAAGCAGCATTTAGGAGCGGTTCACTGCGGACCGCAAGAGATGCCGCAGAGTTACTGCGCCCTGTGATGGCGGTACCGGGGCCGATCACCTCACCTACGAGTGAAGGCTGTCATCGACTGATCGCAGATAGGACAGCAGAGATCGTCACTTCACTATCTGATGTGGTGGAGATGCTTTCACCGTTGTGAGTTCTATAGTTCAACTCCGGTTAGAGTTGGGCAATGTTCAAGTCCGGATTCGTCGCCATCATCGGAAGACCGAACTCTGGAAAGTCGACGCTGATCAATGCCTTGGTCGGCAAGAAAGTGACCATCACCTCGCAGCATCCGAACACCACCCGCAACGCGATTCGAGCAATTCTGACCACTGAGAGTCTTCAGGCAGTCCTTGTTGACACACCAGGCATCCACAAACCGAAGACATCACTTGGCAGCGAACTGAACGCAATAGCGAAGGAGTCCACAGATTCGGTCGATATAGTCATTTTCACCATCGCCGCAGATGAGAAAGTTGGAAAGGGTGATGCCTTCATCGCTCGCTCGATAGCCGAACTCAAAGGAAGCAAGCGATTCTGTATCGTCACGAAGATCGACCGGGTGGGGAAGGATCAGGTTCTGCAGGCCCTCTCATCGGCGGCACAGCTCGCATCCGATCATGGCTTCGCGTGGGACGAGATCATCCCAATATCGGCTCTCAAGGGCGAGCAACTCTGGATCGTCCAAGATCTGATCGAGAAGTATCTGCCGGAAGGTCCTGCCTACTATCCACATGAGACCTTGGTCGATCTAGACCTCAGCGCTCGTATCGCGGAGGCGATCCGTGAGGCGACGATCCTGGGAACGATCGAGGAATTGCCTCATTCGATCGCAGTCTTGGTCAACGAGATCGAGGATCGAAGTGAGGATCTGGTCGCTATCGATGCCACGATATTCGTCGAGCGCGATAGTCAGAAGGGGATCATCGTCGGCAAAGCCGGATCGAACATCAAGAAGATCGGAACTATCGCAAGACCGACGATCGAGGAGATCGTAGGGAAGAAGGTCTATCTCTCGTTGACGGTCTCGGTCGCCGCAAAATGGCAACGCGACCCGAAAGCACTTCGAAGATTCGGCATCATCCGCGATCGCTGAGCTCAGCCGAGAGCAGGACTAGGCCTTCTGCTTGCAAGGAATGAGCCGAGAAGCACCAAGACGACTCCGATGGTCATCGACGCAGTCACTGGCTCTCGCAGGATGATGGTGCCCAAGACGACCGCGATGAGCGTATTGATGTAGACGGTGAGTGAGGCGCGAGCGGGTCCGATCTCAGCCAACACCTTGAAGAAGATGACGAATGCCAGAGCCGTGCAGACTGCACCAAGAATGAAGACGCTTGCAATCGCATCTGCAGGAGGAATAGCAGTCGGAAGTACGAAGAAGAGCGCGGGCAGATAGGCAAGAGTCGCAACGCTCAGCGCGATCGCATTGATCGCCAGGGCAGAAACATGAGGAATTCGCTGGTTGATCATGGTGACCGAACCTGCGTAGAAGAAAGCTGCGATGAGCAGCATCACGACTGCCACGATCTGCTCGGAGAGCGAAGCGCCGACTCCGACCCCTTCGAAACCGACTAGGAAGAAGACGCCGAAGAATCCTGCGATGAGCCCAACCACACGTCTACCGTGCCAGACGGTCTTGTCACCGTAGAAGAAAGCGAAGATCGCAGCCCAGAGTGGGACCGTCGCAACGAGTAGGGCGGCGGTACTCGACGGGAGCGTCTTCTGTCCAGTCGCGATGAGGAACCAGGGAATCGCCATTTCACCGATACCAAAGAGCGCGATCACCTTCCAATGTTTGAGTGCGGGGATCAAGACACCGCGATAGTGCGCGATGGGTAGGAGTATCAACGAAGCGATGAGGACCCGGGTGAAGACGATGAGTGGGACTGGTGCCCCGGAATCGACTGCGATCTTTGTGAAAAAGTAGGGAATACCCCAGATGAAACCAATGAGCAGGAAGAGTCCCCATGCTTTCTTCGTCAATTAGCCCCCAGTATCGTCTCGAGTCTGTATTCCTGAACGGAGAGTGAGTCTAGTGAAGCAAAGAGCGATAGAGCGAAACCGTCTCCGATGCGATTCGATCCCAATTGAATTGCGTCCGAACCCGCTCTCGCCCTGCTTTTCCATAACGCTCTCGCCGCGCATCATCAGCGAAAAGGAGATTGATGGTTTGAGCGAAATCTGACTCGAAGTCGCGAGCATCCTTGCTGTATGGCACGAGATCACCTGTCACCCCGTGGACCAACACTTCAGGAATTCCTCCGACGGCAGATGCCACGACTGGACACTCGCAGGCCATCGCCTCGAGATTGACTATGCCGAGGGGCTCGTAGATAGAAGGACAGAGGAACATCTCAGCATGCGTCAGTAGTTCGGTCAGATTCTCGTGACTCAGCATCTCCGGGAACCAATGGACGTTCTTACGTGACTCCTTGAGTTCAGCGATCAATCCCTCGATCTCCTTGCCGATAGTCGGCTCATCTGGACTTCCGGCCGCGATGACGAGACCTAACTCGCTATCTACTGACCTCCATGCCCGAAGGAGATGGCTCAATCCCTTCTGCCGGGTGATCCTGCCAACGAAGAGAGCGAAAGGTCCGTTGATCCTCTCCGCTTCGATGAAATCTCTCGAGTGGCGCGGCGCGAAGTGCGCGCTATCGACTCCGTTATGGATCGTCCTGACGCGCGATGGATCAAGGAATGGATAGCTCTCCAGGACGTCCTCTCGCATCCCATCGCTGACAGCGATGATCGCATCCGCATTTCGATAGGAACTCTCCTCGATCCAGGATGAGATGGCGTATCCAGATCCGAGCTGCTCGGCCTTCCATGGTCGACGCGGTTCGAGCGAGTGCGCTGTGATCACATGGGGTATCTCGAGCGCGCGCCGTGCGAGTTCGCCGGCAAAGTTCGCGTACCAGGTATGCGAGTGTGCGATCTGGGCTCTCTCTCCGAGTGCTCGTCCCATCGCCATTGCGATCTCATGGTCGATCAGCATCGTCGCTAGAGCTGGATTGATCGGAGGGAGCGCGGGATCGAGCTCATACCCGAAGGCATCCGTTCGTGGTCCATCGAAGCAGTGGACATCGACACTCACAGAATGCTCACTATGGTGAGAGCGAAGTGCAGCCACCAAGTTGTTCACATGTACTCCAGCACCGCCATATACCTTCGGTGGCCACTCACGAGTGATCATTCCGATGTGAAGTGCTGACATGAGCGCAACTATAAGACAGTCACATTCCTCTATCTTCAAAAATGGCTCATCGCTAGACTCCCGTCATGGTGAGCCGAAA
>WLDY01000109.1 GCA_009704555.1 Actinomycetota bacterium
GCATCGATGATGCGATAGGCGTATCCCTGTTCGGCGAGGAAACGTTGACGATTCTGCGCGAACTCTTGGTCGACGGTGTCGCGAGCGACGAGAGAATAGAAGCGCGCACCGCGGCCGTCGGCCTTCGGACGCAAGATGCGCCCCAACCGTTGCGCCTCCTCTTGCCGTGATCCGAAGGTTCCGGAGATCTGGATCGCTATCGATGCTTCAGGGAGATCTATCGAGAAGTTGGCGACCTTGGAGACGACGAGGAGCTTGATCTCTCCAGTTCGAAAGAGTTCGAATAACCGCTCGCGCTCCTTGATCGGAGTCTCTCCCTTGATCACTGGAGCACCGAGGTCGGCGGCGATCTCATCGATCTGATCGATGTATTGACCGATGATCAAGACCTGATCGTTCTTGTGATGCTCGGCTAGGGCTTTTGCGACATTCTTCTTCGTCATCGTGGTGGAGCAGACCCGGTAACGCTCCTCTTGTTCTGCGGTGGCGTAGGCGAGACGCTCATGATCGGTCAGCGTCACCCGTACCTCGACGCAATCTGCAGGGGCGATATATCCCTGCGATTCGATCTCCTTCCACGGCACATCGAATCTCTTCGGTCCGATCAGAGAGAAGACCTCACCTTCCATCCCATCCTCGCGAACCAAAGTCGCAGTCAATCCCAACCTTCTCCTCGATTGGATATCAGCGGTGAAACGGAAGATCGGCGCGGGGAGTAGATGTACTTCGTCATAGATGATCAATCCCCAATCCTGCGCATCGAAGAGATCAAGATGTGCGTAGACGCCCTTCTTGCGGGTGGTCATCACTTGATAGGTGGCGATGGTGACTGGGCGGATCTCCTTCTTCGCACCCGAGTACTCGCCGATCTCATCTTCAGTGAGAGTGGTACGGCGTAGCAGCTCATCGCGCCATTGACGCGCAGCGACGGTGTTGGTGACAAGGATCAAGGTGGTGGCTTTCGCCATCGACATAGCGATTGCGCCGACGATCGTCTTACCGGCACCACATGGAAGAACGACGACGCCAGAGCCGCCATGCCAGAAGCCTTCTGCGGAATGTTGTTGGTATTCGCGCACCTTCCAGCCATTCTCTTTCAGTGCGATCTCATGCGCTTGACCATCGACGTAGCCGGCGAAGTCCTCAGCAGGCCAGCCAAGTTTGAGGAGCGCTTGTTTGAGGTGACCGCGTTGTGATGGGTGTACCGCGATCGTCTCGTTATCGATCCGAGCCCCCAACATCGGTGCGACCTTCTTTGAACGCGCAACTTCGGTGAGCACTGCTGTATCGGTGGTGATCAGGACGAGACCATGGACGGGATGGGATTCGATCCGCAGCCGTCCATATCGACCCATCGTCTCTGCGATGTCGACGAGGAGTGAGTGCGGAACCGGATAGCGGGAGTACTTGAGAAGTGTGTCGATCACACCTTCGGCATCATGGCCGGCAGCGCGTGCATTCCAAAGTCCTAACGAGGTGAGGCGATAGGTGTGGATGTGTTCCGGGGATTTCTCGAGTTCAGCGAATGGTGCGATTGCCTTACGACAGTCGTCAGAGCCAGGATGATCCACATCAAGTAAGAGCGTCTTATCGCTTTGGACGATCAGTGGACCTTGAGTGGCCGGATCTGAGGACATTCTCGCGAGTCTACTTGAGCAAGCGCCTCAGCATCTCGGCGACCAATTCTGAGCGCTCCATCAGACCATCAGCGCTGACCCATTCATGTGCTGCGTGCGCACCGTCTCCGATCGCACCAAGTCCGTCGAGGGTAGGAGTACCGACCGCCGCAGTGAAGTTCCCATCGCTTGCGCCACCGACCGCTGCATCCTCAAGGTTCCCTATACCTACTGCTTTCGCTGCATCCTTTGCGATCTCGTAGAGCGCCGCGCTCATCTTCGGATCCATCGCGGGGCGATTGATTCCGCCGCTCACTTCGATCACTGCCTCTCCGGTCGACGTTTCGACCTTTCCAGCAAGCGACTTGATTGCACTGTCGACGCGTTGTTGCTCCTCAGAAGAGAAAGCACGGACATCGATCTCAAGTTTCGCCTCTGCTGGGATGGTGTTGAGAGTGGTCCCAGCATGGAAGGTCGTCGGAGTCACTGAGGTGCCGACCTCCATCTTCGCAATCGCACTGATCTTCGGCAACAAAGTGGCAAGCGCGATCATCGCGTTGATGCCCTTCTCCGGCTCTAGACCTGCATGCGCAGCTTTGCCGATCGCGGTGACCCGATACATCGATGTTCCTTTGCGAGCGGTCTTGACCTTGCCGTGAATGGCGGACTCGAAAACCAAGGCGTACTCACATTCGCGTGCTGCTACTTCGATCAACTCACGTGACGCCGCGCTTCCAGTCTCTTCATCGCTCGTCGCGAGGATATGGATTCCATCTCGCTCTTCAAGTGATGCGACTGCCATCACCGCTTGGACGAAGCCAGCCTTCATGTCATATGTGCCAGGACCTCGGAGATGATCGCCTTCAACGGCCCACCGTGGCGTGAATGAACCCTTCGGCCAGACGGTGTCGAGATGACAGAGTATGAGAATGCGAGGTTTCCCGCTCTTCCACGAGAGGGTCGGGTAACCCTTCACATCCTTGACCTCACCGGAAGTTCCAAGGAGTTCAGTGATGATGCGATTGGCTTCAGCGACGACCTCTCTACATGCCGCTACATCCTCGGTCGGTGATTCGATCTCGACTAGACGACGGACGAGTTCTATCGCTTCCGGTTTCGATCTCTTTACGGGCGCTGTCGCCATGTCGCTATCTTGCCATCACTCGACAGGTGCGACCCCGGTGATCCGCGCGATCTTGAAGGTGGCGAGCTCTTCACTGCCGTGATCTCGCGCAAGGAGGTTGCCCATCGCGATCTGGACTGGATCGATGATCTTCTGCGTCACCGAGCCATTGGTATCGGCGTAACCGATCATCACACTGCTCTGATCAGCGACTACTTGTCTGAGGATCGCTAACGTCTCGTTTGCGCTCGTCCGTGGGATCTCAGCGAGGCTGGTCTTGCTACCACTGACACGGTCACCAGCGCGCATCGCCTTGATTGCAGCGGAGATGACGGCATCACTCGGTGACGGACTCTCGGCGATGGAACGTGGCAGTCGAGCACGAGACTTGGAGCGAAGTTGGCGAGGTGCTGTGACCACGACACCAGATTGGTTCTCGAGTGATGGCAGGTAACCGGCATTGCGTAAGTCCTCGATCAACTCACTACCTTCGACCTCGGAGACCAGGACTTGTGGCGCGATCTTTCGAAGCCGCAAGTTCTCCAGGCGCTTGTCCTTTGTGATGGCAAGGATCGTGGTCTCATCCTCGCAACGGATGAAACTCTGTGCCATACCGACGCGAAGTTGTCCGTGACGCCGCGCGATATCTGCGATCAGGTATTCGAGTGGTTGTGGGATCGGGGTACGAGAGACCTCATGGAGGAATGCCTTGATCTCATCACCGGTGTGTCCATGATCGAGACCTCGTCTGATCGAACTCTCGGTGAAGCGATAGACGGTGGCATTGCCACGGCTCTCGATGTCGGCAAAGTTCGAAAGCCTCCGTGAGAGATCGATCGTGAGTGGTCCCGGTGCGATCGCAGTGTTATCAGCCTGTACCAAGATGTGATCGATCGGCGGTGGAAGTGAGGAGTCGATCTGTAATGAGTCGATTTCCTGCAGGAAGCGTGCACCGAATGGGGAGAGCGCTCCTCGCCCTGTGATGCCGAGCCACTCCGCCTCCTCGATCGTCCAGGCTGTGAA
>WLDY01000011.1 GCA_009704555.1 Actinomycetota bacterium
GCCATGTTCTATGGCGGAATGGTGAGGGCCAAGGGAGTTCTCAACATGATGATGATGTCTTTCGTCTCCATGGGCCTTGTTGCCGTGGTCTGGACGCTCTACGGATACTCGATGACATTCGGCAAGGATCTCGGCGGAGGTCTGGTCGGAGATCCGACCGAGTCATTCGGACTGAGCAATGTCATCTCCGCTGACTCGCTCTTCGGAACGATCCCAACAGCTGTCTTTGCAGTATTCCAGATGATGTTTGCGATCATCACAGTCGCGCTGATCTCAGGTGCGATCGCAGATCGTGCGAAGTTCGGTGCATGGATCCTCTTCGTCATCATCTGGGTGACGCTGGTCTACTTCCCAGTCGCTCACTGGGTATTCGACTTCGATGGCAAGGATGAGGCAGGAAACGTCGTCGATCCTGGTGGTTGGATCGCGAACGATCTCGCAGCGATCGACTTCGCGGGAGGAACCGCAGTCCACATCAATGCAGGTATCGCGGCGTTAGCACTGGCTTTGGTACTCGGTAAGCGGGTCGGTTTTGGTCGAGAACCCTTCAAGCCACACAACCTCACCTTGGTCATGCTCGGTGCGGCCTTGCTCTGGTTCGGTTGGTTCGGGTTCAACGCAGGTTCCGCGGTCGCCGCGAACGCCACTGCAGGCGTCGTCTTCCTCAATACCGTCGTTGCAACCGGAGCTGCGATGCTCTCATGGTTACTTGTAGAGCGAGTGCGGAATGGTCACGCGACGAGTCTTGGTGCCGCATCAGGCATCATCGCTGGCCTCGTTGCGATCACTCCGGCCTGCTCGGCCGTCGACCCGCTCGGGGCCATGGCGATCGGTGCGATCGCCTCTGCTGCTTGTGCGATCGCAGTGAGCCTGAAGTACAAGATCGGCTATGACGATTCGCTCGATGTGGTCGGTCTGCACTTGGTCGCAGGACTCATCGGATCGATTTTCATCGGTCTCTTCGCTACCTCAGCAGCTCCAGCAGCCGTAGATGGTCTGCTTTATGGCGGCGGGACGGAGCTCTTGGTCAAGCAGATCGTCGCAAGTGGTGCGGTGCTCGCATATAGCTTCATCGTCACCTATCTCATTGCTCTGGCGATCGATAAGACGATTGGATTCAGGATCACAGCGGATGCAGAGGTGACAGGTATCGACCTCGTCGTCCATGCGGAGTCGAGTTATGAGATCGGATCACAAGGTGCGACACGAGGAGGTTATGCATCATGAAACTGATCACTGCAATCATCAAGCCAGCGAAGCTTGAAGAGGTCAAGCATGCTCTCACCGAGCATGGCGTAGCGGGTATGACAGTGTCGGATGTGAGTGGCTTTGGCAGACAACGCGGCCACACCGAGGTCTATCGCGGTACCTCCTATACCGTGGATCTGCTGGCGAAGATAAGGATCGAAGTCCTCGTCGACGACAAGGACGTGGCCGCCACGGTGGAGACCATCGCGAAGGCAGCCTCGACTGGAAGCGTAGGAGACGGCAAAGTCTGGGTCACTCCGGTCGAAAGTGTGGTTCGAGTGCGTACCGGTGAGACTGGAGCATCAGCGATCTGATCTCTCCTTGGTGAGCGCTTCGATAGGGTGCAGCCGTGTTCGAGGCGCTCACCGAGAGATTTTCCACTGCTCTCAAATCCCTGCGAAGTAAGGGACGACTCACCTCTGCAGACATCGATGAGATAGCAAGTGAGATCGAAGATGCGCTCATAGCTGCGGATGTGGCTGTTGAGGTAGCGCGTGAGTTCTCAGTGCGAATCAAGGAAAACGCCACTGCGCTCCTCGATGAGGTGGCCACTAGTACCAACCCCGCGCAACGTGTGCAAGAGGTCATCAATCAGGAACTGATTGCGACGCTCTCCGGCGATGGCAGTAGGTTCTCATTCGCTAAGCGAGGACCGACTGTGGTCTTGCTCGCAGGTTTACAGGGCGCAGGAAAGACCAGCTTCGCTGGCAAGTTGGCGCGCCACTTCAAATCCTCAGGGAACACGCCACTTCTTGTCGCCTGTGATCTTCAACGTCCAAATGCAGTCAATCAGTTACAGATCGTTGGGGAACAAGCTGGGGTTCCAGTATTTGCACCGGAACCGGGTAATGGTGTCGGGGATCCGGTAGCGGTAGCGAGGAAAGCACTTGAGTTCGCTAACGCAAAAGTTCACAACATGGTGATCATCGATACCGCTGGTCGACTTGGCGTCGACTCCGAGATGATGGCACAGGCAGCAGCGATCAGGGATGTCACCTCACCCAACGAGATCCTCTTCGTCATCGATGCGATGACTGGACAAGACGCCGCACGGACTGCTCGCTCCTTCCAAGAAGGTGTCGGTATCACCGCAGTGGCTCTCACGAAACTCGATGGCGATGCTCGCGGCGGCGCGGCGCTCTCCGTTGCGAGGGTGACTGGTAAGCCGATTCGATATGCATCAACGGGCGAGAAGGTGACGGACTTTGATCTCTTTCATCCAGACCGAATGGCCTCTCGCATCCTTGGTTCTGGCGACATCGCAACCCTCGCAGAGTCGGCAAAGCGCGCCTTCGACAGCGAGACCGCGAAGAGACTCGAGGATAAGTTCTCGTCGGGAGATGATTTCACCCTGGCGGACTTCCTGGAACAGTTGAAGGCCATGCGGAAGATGGGTTCGATGAGCAAA
Source organism: Actinomycetota bacterium (assembly GCA_009704555.1). Classification (GTDB taxonomy): domain Bacteria; phylum Actinomycetota; class Actinomycetes; order Nanopelagicales; family Nanopelagicaceae; genus SYAN01. The sequence goes on from WLDY01000011.1 coordinate 2,657, forward strand.
CTCCTCGGCATGCTCCCAGGAGCACAGACCGGGGCGATGAAGAAACAACTCGAGAGCCTCGATGACAATGAGCTGATCCGGACGCAATCGATCATCGATTCGATGACGCCGAAGGAGAGGGAGGATGTGAAGATCCTCAATGGTTCACGGCGAGCCCGTATCGCTCGTGGAAGTGGACGTAGCGTCAAAGAGGTCAATGATCTGGTCGATCGCTTCACTGCTGCCCAGAAGGTGATGAAGCAGATGAGATCTGGGTCGACGCCACAGGTACCTGGCCTTCCAGTGATCCCTGGTTCGACGAGACCGAAAGTCCAGCCCACGAAGAAGAAGAGCCGGTCCGGTAACCCAGCGAAGCGAGCCCTCGAGGATCGGGGATAGCGCCCGATTTGGGGCGGTCCTACTCGATTGGCATAATACGGAGCCTGTTCGGGAGCCCCTCTACCTCTCGGCCGGATACGACCTCATCGTCTTGATCGGTGATCTCGGGTAGCGACCCCACTCGCTCTCATCGAGTCCTTGTTGATGATGGGTCAAGCGAAGGAAGCAAATCTGCTTTAGCGGGTGCTTTCTGTCGTGTCTCAAGAAGGCACTCATTCGAGTCTTACTCGAATGAGACGAAGAGGTTCCTCAACTTAAGGAGAAGAAGAGAGTGTCAGTAAAGATCCGTTTGATGCGTCTGGGAAAGATCCGTACCCCTCACTACCGCATCGTTGTCTCCAATTCCCGTTCTGCTCGTGACAGCAAGGCGATCGAAGAGATCGGCCGTTACAGTCCAGCGGTCGAACCGTCATTGATCCAGGTCAACTCCGAGAGAGCGCAGTACTGGTTGGGAGTCGGTGCACAACCATCCGAGGCTGTGACCGCCCTCTTCAAAGTAACCGGTGATTGGCAGAAGTTCCATGGCCTTCCAGGTAGCGAAGGTTCACTCAAGGTGGCGCCAGCTCGTGCTGATAAGCGCGTTGCTTACGAAGCAGCGGTCAAGGCAGCTGCCAATGAGCCAGCTGACGGTGCGACCACGATGAAGAAGCGAGCTCAGGAGAAGTTGGCGGCGAAGAGCGCGCCAGTCGAAGCGCCTGCTGAGGCAGTAGTCGAGACTTCTACTGAAGTTGCCACTGAAGCAGTCGCCGAGGCAGCCACTGAGACACCAGCTGAAACTCCGGCCGAATCTCCAGCGGAGACTCCAGTCGAGGTTGCTGCTGAAGTCGCCGAACCACAAGCGGAGTAACCAGAGATGCTCATCGATGAGACGTTAGAGCACTTGGTCAAAGGCATCGTCGACAATCCTGATGATGTCAATGTCAGTGAGCGCAATGGAAGACGTGGAAGCACCTTCGAGGTGCGAGTCAATCCAGAAGACCTAGGCAAGGTGATCGGTCGTAACGGTCGAACCGCACGCGCCCTTCGCACAGTGGTGAGCGCACTTGCTGGTCGTTCCGTTCGTGTCGATTTGATCGACACTGACGAGGAGCGCTGAGAGTCGTAGCGGAGCACTCTCCCTTCGCAAGCCTTTCCAAGATCTCGCAGAGGTAATCGATGAGACTCGCTGTCGCACGAATCGGTCGTCCGCACGGGATCAAGGGCGAAGTCACGGTCGAAACGCTTACGGATCGCCCTGAGGAACGCTTCGTCGAGGGCTTTACTTTGGAATGTGATTCCCCGCTCCACCAAGTGCTCGAGATCTCGCGAGTCCGCGTGCATCAGGGAACATGGATGTTGACCTTCACGCAAGTCGCTGACCGAAACGAAGCAGAGCGGTTGCGAAACTCTCGTCTCTATTCAGATGTTGACCTTGATCACTCATCGGACGAGGATGAGAGTTATCACGTCGAGCAGTTGAAGGGCATGAAAGTGCAAGGGATCGATGGTCTCGAGATCGGCATCGTCGTCGATGTGGAGAACTTACCTGGGCAGGATCTCTTGAAGGTTGAGACAGTCAAAGGTGAGCGCTTGATACCGATGGTCCAGCAGTTCATCGAGGAGATAGATCTCGTTGGAGGGCGGATCGTGGTCCGATTGCCAGATGGATTGGTCGACTAGATGAGACTCACGGCAATCACCATCTTTCCGGACTATTTCTCACCGCTATCGCTCTCTCTCATCGGTAAGGCCGAGGAAGAGGGGCTCATCTCTACCGAGATTGTGAATCTCCGTGACTTCGCGACCGGCGTGCATCGAAGCGTCGACGACACTCCTTATGGTGGTGGAGCCGGAATGGTGATGCGTGCCGACATCTGGGGAGATGCAATCGATAGCGTTTCTGCATCATCAAAGGCCAAGATCATTGATCTCGTCATCCTCACACCTTCAGGAAGACGCTTTACCCAGCGAGATGCGGTCGCGCTTTCGAAAGCGGAGCAGATTCTCTTCGCATGCGGACGTTATGAAGGCATCGATGCACGCGTAGGAGAGTTCTATGGGACGCAAGATCGATTCCGAGTGCACCATCTTTCAATCGGAGACTATGTCCTCAATGGCGGAGAAGTGGCAGCGCTGGTCGTGATGGAGGCAGTGATCCGTCTTCTCCCTGGAGTTCTGGGTAATCCTGACTCTCTGGCTGAGGAGAGCCATAACGATGAAGGATTTCTGGAATATCCGGTCTATACAAAACCGCCGACATGGCGAGGAGTCGATGTCCCCGATGTCTTGCTTTCGGGTAATCATGGCGAGATCGCTCGCTGGCGACGTGAGAACTCCCAGATAGTGAGTTCGGAGGGTTCCTGAGAGCCCAGAGAAGAGTCTTGAGCCGGGAATAAGAGCGACACGCCTACGGTTGGGCGAGACATACCGGGTGCTTTTTGGGAGTATCCGCCCCGTTACCGACTCTAGGAGGTTTATCCGCTGTGGCCACCGATTACGACTCACCTCGTAAGACGGACGAAGAACTCCACGAAGAGTCGCTCGAAGAACTCAAAGCACGTCGCGCTGATGCGAAGTCAGGTCAGGTCGATGTCGATGAGGAGGAAGAGGCTCAGAACATCGAACTTCCTGGGGCGGATTTATCTGGAGAAGAGTTAGCGGTTCGAGTCGTGCCGAAGCAAGATAACGAGTTCACTTGCTCTAAGTGCTTCTTGATCCATCATTCGTCTCAGCTCGCACGTGGTCAAGGTGCTAGCGCTGTCTGTAGGGATTGCGCTTAGTCCACTAGTCGTCTAAGCCTCTAGCCTTTCCTTCGCGGGAAGCTGTACCGAGCGCTTCAACTAGCGCACTAACCAGCTGCCGACCTTCTCTACTACCAATCAGCCAGCCCCTATGTGGATCTCGCTCGTCTCGGAGCGAGACTTCTACGCCGCTTCGCATCCAAAATCGGTGTGCATGAAAGAGTGCAGGATCGAAGTCGGCACCAAGACGTCGTCGCCACTGTTGACCGTCAAGGAAGACGGGATTGAAGAGATGCTTGACCTCAATGCGCGCATGGTTGACGCGAAGCCAAACTCCGTCGAATTCGATCTTGTGAATCGCGCCGACCCACCAGATGGATGCAAGTACGGTGGCAACCAAGGCGAAGGCAATCGCGATGATCGTCTCAAGTGCCGCCCAGATCGCGAACGAGGTAGCGAGGACGAGTGCGAGGAGAGCGAAGGTGACTCCGAGAGAGGGGTAGATCCGTTCGCGAAACTCCATGCCGGTACTGTAGGTGAGCGCCGTGTAACCTTGAACTGTGGTCTCCACCCAACTTCCTTCTTCCGCAGTGATGCCTTCTCGACACACGAAGGCGCCGCACCCGGGCGAGAAGATCCCGTCTCACTTCGGACATTGTTTCGGTTGTGGCGACCTCCATCCTTCAGGCCTTCACTTTGTTAGTTACGCCGGAAGTGGAATGAACCTCACGGGGCAATTCGTGGTGACGGAAAAGCATCAAGGCGCACCTGGGCTCGCTCATGGCGGACTCCTCGCCCTGGCTCTCGATGAGGCGCTAGGAAAGTTGATGTGGCTCCTCCGCGCGCCTGGAGTTACCGCTCGTTTAGAGACTGACTTCCTCAAACCCGTTCCGATGGGAACGACGCTCTACATCAGCGCTGAGATCCTCGGTCAGGATGGGCGCAAGGTCTACGGCAGGGCTGAAGGGCGGCTCGACTCACCTGAGGGCGAGCTCGCGCTCGCTGGAACCTCGCTCTATGTCATCGTGACCATGGAGCACTTCATCAAGAACGCCCCCGAGGGCTACTTCGAGCACTTGCAGCAACACAAGGACCTGATCGCATTCGTAGACCCAGACTTCGGGATCAACCCATGAAGGTGAAGATTCAACTCCTTGATTCACAGATGTCACTTCCTTCCTATGCGCATCCAGGAGATGCAGGTGTAGACCTTCGTGCAAGGATCGACTGCGAGATCGCGCCGGGGGAGAGGAAGGTCGTCCCTACTGGAATCTGCGTAGCAATCCCAGAAGGTTTCGTTGGCTTGGTCCATCCCCGTTCTGGGCTTGCGATCAAACATGGGATCTCGATGGTGAACACTCCGGGCACGATCGATGCCGGATATCGCGGAGAGATACAAGTCATCTTGATCAACCATGACCTGCATGAGACCTTCAAGATCTCGCGGCTCGATCGGATCGCACAATTGGTCGTACAGCGAGTAGAACAAGTCGATTTCGAAGTTGTTACAGAACTTCCGGAGAGTGTTCGCGGTAGTGGTGGATTCGGTTCGAGCGGGGTGCGATGAACCACGAGGATCGAGATCGGATCATCAACGCCCTTGGTGGCAAGAAGGGTCTCTTTGATTCCGGAATCCCAGCGCTCGTATTCCTCATCGTCTTCAACCTCCGCGATGATGTCGTCGAAGCGGCCTTCGTTGCGTTGGGGCTCTCAGCCATCATCACCGTGTTGCGATTGATCAAACGAGAGAAACTGCAGAGCGCGATCTCTGGGATCGTCGGCGTCCTCATCTGCTATCTCCTGGTGAGGTCGACTGGAAAGGCGGAGGACTTCTACCTCCCAGGTCTCTTCATCAACGCCGGTTACGGCGCGCTCTACCTGCTCACCAATATCGCTGGCTGGCCCATCATCGGGCTCGTCTTGGGCCCTCTGCTAGGCGAGGACTTCCACTGGCGAAAGGTCCCCGAGCGCAAGCGCGTCTACATGTTGGCTGGATGGCTTTGGGTGGGACTCTTCTTCTCAAGGCTCGCAGTGCAATTGCCGCTCTACCTTTCTGGGAATGTCAATGCACTCGGTATCGCTCGACTCATCATGGGATACCCACTCTTCATCGCATGCGCGTGGGCGACATGGTTGGTGATCAAGAGGGTACCCGTCGCTAAGAAGCCGGTATGAGAGATCAGAGTTTGGAACTCAGGAGGAGACGAAGCAAGCCTTGATCAGTCTCTCCGAGCTCTCGCTCGCGATGAAGATCAACTCATCTCCTGCAGAGAAGATGTCATGATCCAAAGGCTTGATGACATGACCATCTCGAAGGATCGCTACGAGCGCAACACCATCCGGAAGAGTCACTTCGTTGATGGTCTTTCCGCAACACGGTGAGTCATCCGGAAGAGTCAATTCCACTAGGTTGGCAGATCCTGCTTGGAGTGAGAAGAGTCTGACCACATCTCCGACGCTGACCGCCTCTTCAACTAGCGCGGTGATGATCCGTGGTGTCGACACTGCGACATCAACGCCCCAAGAACTATCGAACATCCACTCGTTCTTCGGATGATTGACGCGCGCCACTACGCGTGGGACACCGTACTCCGTCTTCGCAAGGAGGGATGTCACGAGATTGACCTTGTCATCACCAGTTGCGGCTACCAGTACATGACAGGTATCGAGTCGAGCGGTGTCGAGCGATGAGATCTCACAAGAGTCAGCAAGGAGCCATTCCGCAGTCGGAACACTCTCCATCTTCATCGCTTTCGGATCCTTATCGATCAAGAGGATCTGATGGCCGTTACTGAGCAATTCACGTGCGATGGCGCGACCCACATTGCCGGCACCGGCGATGGCCACTCTCATGCGCGATCCTCTGGTGGATTGGCGAGTGATGCTGTCACAGCAGCGATCTCCTTCTCGGGTACGAAGAGATGGACCACATCACCCTCCTGCAAGATGGTGCGTTCCAGAGGAATGATCCCTTCACCGAGGCGAGTGATGAATGCGACCCGAGCGGAGGTATTGGATTGGATCAGTGAGATCGGTTCGCCGTACCAGTCCCGGTGAAGCGGGATCTGACAGAGCTGGAGATTCCCAGATGGTTCTGTCCATTCCGAGGATGCGCCTTCAGGGAGCATGTGACGGACGATTTGATCCGTGGTCCAGAGGACCGTTGCAACAGTTGGGATCCCGAGTCGCTGGTAGATCTCAGCACGGGCAGGGTCGTAGATGCGCGCGACGACATTGGCAATACCGAAGACCTCGCGGGCCAATCGCGCTGCGATGATGTTGGAGTTATCGCCAGAAGAGACGGCCGCAAAAGCATTCGCCCTCTCGATTCCAGCTTCCAGCAGTGTGTCTCGATCGAAACCCATGCCGGTGACCGTTTGGCCATTGAAATCTGCGCCAAGTCGACGGAAGGCTTCCCGATTCTGATCAATGACGGCGATTGAATGACCCATGCCTTGAAGTTGGATGGCGAGCGTCGATCCAACGCGACCACATCCCATGATCACGACGTGCATAATCGCCAAATCTACACCTCAAGCCGTCGGTTCTGGTTCTTTCCCTTCACCGCGCGCAACGTAGGCAGAGTATCTAGCCAGCAGGGATGACCTATCCTCGCCACTGTGTCCATGCAAGCAACCGGCGATGAGATAGGGCGATCGGTAGCGGTTGGAGACCGTCTCACTCTCGATATCGAGCGCATCGCGCATGGTGGCCACTTCATCGCCCATGCTCAGGGTTTGACGATATTTGTACGCGGTGCGATCAAAGGGGAGCGAATAGTCGCGGAAGTGACCCAAGTGAAGAAGAAGATCGCATGGGCAGAGACGATCGAAGTACTCACTTCCTCACCTCATCGACGAGAAGCTCCATGTCACTACTTCCGTGAGCGAGCTTGCGGCGGCTGCGACTTCCAACACATCGATCTGGCCTTTCAACGAGAACTCAAGGCGGAAGTGGTAGCAGATTCCTTTCGTCGAATCGCTCAGATGGAGATCGAAGTCGAGTGTCTGCCGGCGCATGGTGATGTGAGTGGTCTGCATTGGCGCACTCGCATGGATTTCACAGTGACTCCATCGAAGCGGCTTGCACTCCATCCCCATCGAAGTGACTCGCTGACCGAGATCACCTCCTGCCTCATCGCCCATGAAGAAATGGACCTCATCTCGATCAATGCGAGTGTGGAACGATCGAAGATTCGCCCCTGGGAGCGCTTTCGAGTCGCTGTAGATAGCGATAGCAAGGTGAGGCTCTCTGGTCGTGATGGAACCGTCGAGATGAAAGTGGAGAAGAAGTCCTTCCCCATCTCAATCGAGAGTTTCTGGCAACCTCATCTTTCGGCGGCTTCGACATTAGTCGATCAAGTGATGGAGTTGTTGAATATGAGAGAAGGTGATCATCTTCTCGATCTCTATGGGGGCGTCGGCCTCTTCACTGCCTTTCTGCGCGATGCGGTCGGCGAGACGGGCAAGGTGACTCTCATCGAGTCTGATCCTGACGCCATCGCAGACGCAAAGAGGATCTTCAGCGGAGATCGGCGAGTGAAGGTCAGCGCAGGAAGAGTTGAGCAGAAGATCAAGGAGATCGAGAGCTGCGACCTCGTACTCCTCGATCCACCAAGATCTGGGGTCGCCGTCGGCCCCAACGGTGTGATCGCAGAATTCCAGCGCCTAAGACCACGCGAGATCCTCTACATCTCCTGCGACCCAGCGACGCTGGCGAGAGATTCAAAGGCCCTTGTCGAGGCAGGTTACGAGATGGCATTGATTCGCGCCTTTGACCTCTTTCCTATGACAGAGCACATCGAATCTGTGGCCAAATTCATCCGTAAAGGGCAGTGACCTGCCGACCAACTGAGATTCTGGACGAGGGGAATCTGCGTTCCCGACCTTAGAATCGGGGGATGAGCGCAGCGAGCAAGGACTCTTTCAATGCCAAGACCTCCCTTGAGGTGTCAGGCAAGAGCTATCAGATCTTCGACATCACGAAGCTCCCGGGGCAGGAGAGCCTGCCCTTCTCCTTGAAGATCCTTCTCGAGAATCTGCTTCGTACTGAAGATGGTGCGAACATCACTGCTGACCAGATTCGCGCCTTGTCGCAGTGGGATCCGACTGCCTCCGTTGAGACCGAAATCCAGTTCACTCCGGCCCGAGTCATCATGCAAGATTTCACTGGCGTCCCATGCGTCGTCGATCTCGCCACGATGCGGGAAGCGATCACGGATCTGGGTGGGGATCCAACGCGCGTCAATCCACTCGCCCCGGCAGAGTTAGTCATCGATCACTCGGTGATCGCTGATGTCTTCGGCTCCAAGGACGCCTTCGAGAAGAACACAGATATCGAGTATCAGCGCAATCAAGAGCGTTACCGTTTCTTGCGTTGGGGGCA
>WLDY01000110.1 GCA_009704555.1 Actinomycetota bacterium
CGGAACCGGTTATCTCGGGGCAACTCACGCCGCCGCAATGTCATCGCTCGGCTTCACCGTGGTCGGCATCGATGTCGATAGCGAGAAAATCGAACGTCTCAAGGCGGGCAAGGTTCCCTTCTATGAACCAGGTCTCGATCAACTCCTACGAGATGAGGTTGCCTCTGGTCGATTGACCTTCACTACCGACTTCAACGCAGCGAAGGATGCGGACATCCACTTCATCTGCGTGGGAACTCCGCAAGCGAAGAACTCACTTGCGGCTGACATGACCTATGTCAACGCCGCTCTTGAAGCGATCGCACCGATAGCAAAATCTGGATCATTAGTCGTCGGTAAGTCGACTGTTCCCGTAGGAACAGCGGCGCGCCTCGCGACGAGATTGGCAGAAATCAACAAGGGTGCTGAACTGGCATGGAACCCAGAGTTCTTGCGTGAAGGTTTCGCTGTCGAAGATACCTTGCGCCCTAATCGCCTCGTCGTCGGAGTCACTTCTGATAAGGCAGAGGCGCTATTGAAAGAGGTCTACGAAGATCTCCTCGCGCTCGAGATCCCATGGATCCGCGCCGATCTTCCGACTGCTGAGCTCGTCAAGGTCGCAGCAAACTCTTTCCTCGCTACGAAGATCTCCTTTATCAACGCCATGGCTGAGATCTGTGAGGCAGCAGCCGGAGATGTCACCGTCCTTGCGAAGGCAATCGGTCACGATCCTCGAATCGGAAACAAGTTCCTCCAAGCCGGGATCGGATTCGGTGGCGGATGCCTTCCTAAAGACATCCGCGCATTCATGGCGCGAGCTGATGAGTTAGGAGCACGCCAAGCTCTTGAATTCTTGCGTGAGATCGACTCCATCAACCTCCGCGCACGTGCTCGGATGATCGAACTCGTTCGAAGCGACCTCGGTGAGAATCTACGTCAACGACGTATCGCAGTCCTCGGCGCAGCTTTCAAGCCAGAGAGCGATGATGTTCGCGACTCCCCCGCGCTCGATATCGCCGTGCAATTGAGCGGTGCTGGAGCGACGGTCATCGTCCATGATCCCAAAGCGATAGAGAATGCAAGATTGAGATTCCCATCACTTCAGTTCGCTGAAGATGTAGCCGATGCGATGAATGATGCCGAGATGATCCTTCATCTCACTGAGTGGCGTGAGTACCGCGAGATCGATCCGACCGCGCTCAAGAGCAGGGTGAAGGCAACGAACATCATCGATGGACGCAACGCCCTCGATCGCGATCGTTGGATCGCGGCCGGATGGAACTTCCGCGCGCTCGGTGTGGGGCGTTAGCCGACTCTGACGAGTCGGGGCCTTCCAACTCCACGTCGCTCGGCGATGACTCGACCTTCATGGAAGAGCTCACCACCCCAGACGCCACACGGCTCCTGACGCGAGAGCGCACCCTTCAAGCACTCATTGCGCACTGGACATGGCGCGCAGAGTCTCTTGGCTTGTTCGATCACGGCCTTTTCCTCAGAGAAGAAGGTCTCGGGATTGGCGTTGTGGCAAGGTAATGAATAGGCATGGCGATCGCCAAAGGTGCCGGTGACCTCCTTGAGGCCGATCTTGGTATCAGCCCAACCAGGGACCAATAGATCGCTGAAAAGTACGTTTGCCATCTCACTACCTTCTCTCTGCTCTTCGAACTTGTATTCAAACTGCTCTTGGAACTGCTATTCGAACTTCACTCCTTCAACTTTCCTAAGTCGAGGGTCCTTGCCTTCTCTTTCTCCTTGCTTCTTCCTGATTCCTTATTCCTTATTCCTTATTCCTGATTCCTTATTCCTTATTCCTTATTCCTTATTCCTTCTTTTTTCCCTCCCCCCGCGCCAATCTCGGGGGAAAAAGAAAAAGGGCCCGAAGATCCTTTTGGATCTTGGGCCCCTGGGCTTCTATCTCTCTTAGATAGTCCTCCAGGATCCCGAGATCCCGCGATAAAAGGCTGTAAATGAGCGGGCAGCCTTCTTCGAGGTGGTGTGGCCGTGTGTGAGGGCATGACGATTCATGCGATCGGTGACAAGGCTTCGGGACATGTGGCAGAGGGTAGCAATCAAGGTAACGATGGAGCAAGGTCGTTTTTCGCGCGGAGGTGAGATGCGTTCCCTGCTGACCGATCTCCGACTACTGCGTATCTGCAACGCCCTCACGCGAGATCAAGGGTGATGAATTCCCCGAATAGGAGATGGCAAGTCTCTCCTTCGCTCGCGTGACACCCACGTAGAGCAAGCGCTTCTCTTCCTCGACCGCCGATGATGGCCACGGGACGATCCCCTCTGAGACTCCGAAGAGATAGACCGAATCCCATTCCAAGCCCTTGGCAGCATGGAAGGTCGCAAGAGTGACACCTGGAAGTTGTGGTGGATTGCTCTGATCCTTGCGATCCTCCAATTCACGCAAGAAGTCACGCATCGACTCGATGGTGGGATCCTCGAGAGCGAGGTCAAGGATGGCTCTGACCTTCGCGTCATCGCCCAATGGAGCAAGGACTTGTCTCAACTCCGATCGCCAATCGCCCTGCGAGTCACTCAAGACCGATGCGCTACGGATCAATCGCATCGCATCTGCGACTTCCTTCGAATCGAAATATCTCTCACTCTCACGGATCTGGAATTCGATACCTGCGATGCGAAGTGAACGAGCAATTGCCTCGAGTTGATTGTTGGTCCGAGCAAGGATCGCAATCTGGCGAGGATCACGTTTGCCTGCAATCTCACCCTTCAACTCCGCGACGATCGATCGAATCTCCTCTTCGACGCGGGGATGTCCACTCAATCTCACTGCTTCACCATGTCGGAGCTCACCGGCGATCAACTCCGAGGATTCCCCGGCAGAGAGACGATCACGGATCAATCTGTTGGCGTAGGTGATGATCTCTTGCGTCGATCGATATCCGCGATTGAGACGGATCACTTCGGCTTCTGGATAACGCTTGGTGAAATTGAGGAGGAATGCCGGTGTCGCACCCGCGAAGCTATAGATGGTCTGGGCGGGATCGCCAACGACGCAGATGTCCTTCCGACTTCCAAGCCAGAGATCCAAGAGGCGTTGCTGCAGCGGTGAGACATCTTGATATTCATCGACGGTGAAGAAGCGGTACTGATCCCGAACCCGACTCGCGACGCTGCTCTCCTCCTCCAACATCCCTATCGTCAGTAGCAAGACATCCTCGAAATCGATCACTCGCTCATCCCGCTTGATCGACTCATACGACTCGTAGATCCGAGCGATCTCACCCGGCGCTATCGAGGTCTGGCGATCGGAGCGCTTCGCCTCTTCAACATATTGATCGGGAGCGAGGGAGAGCGACTTGCTCCACTCCACCTCACTTGAGATCTCTCGTAAGTTCTGTGGATTGATCCGCACCGGTGAGCCGATGCGACTTGCGCTCTCACTCAAGAGCGGCGACTTACTGGTCAAGACCTTCGGGAAGCGACCGCCTAAGACCTCGGGCCAGAAGTAGATCAACTGACGAAGCGCCGCAGCGTGGAAGGTTCGTGCCTGGACCTGACCGATACCAAGGACGCGAAGTCGCTGTCGCATCTCACCTGCTGCCTTCGCAGTGAATGTGAGCGCGAGGACCTTTCGCGGATCGAAGGCACCGACCTCGACGCCATAGGCGATCCGTTGTGTGATCGCACGTGTCTTTCCGGTTCCTGCGCCGGCGATCACGAGGACCGGGCCGCGGATCGCAGTTGCGACCCTTCGTTGTTCCTCGTCGAGCGCGGCAAGGAGCGCTGTTGCATTCTCACTCATC
>WLDY01000111.1 GCA_009704555.1 Actinomycetota bacterium
TGCCATGTGCCGTCAGCTTGCTTGACGGCTTTGGTACGACCCGCGCCGACATCTGAACCTGCATCAGGTTCAGTGAGCATCATCGTCGCGCCCCATTCGCGGTCGACCATGAACTTCGCCATCTTCTTCTGGAAGTCGTCACCAAGGACATATGCAACCTGTGCGAATGCGAAACCTGATGCATAGATGTGTACTGCAGGATTGGAACCTAAGACCATCTCCGCGATCGCCCAACGAACGGATGGCGGGATCATCGTGCCACCGAGTTCTGCCGGCACATCGACCTTTCCCCACTCACCATCGACGTATGCGCGATAAGACTTCTTGAATCCTGCTGGCAATGTGACATTGCCACTTGCCTTATCGAACTTCGTACCTTCGCGATCACCTTCGACGAAGGATGCGGCGAGATCGTTCTCGGTGAGTCGTTTTACTTCCTCCAACATTCCCATCGCAGTCTCACGATCGAGATCGGAGTAGATGGATGTGCCGAGGATCGACTCTCGCCCGAGGAGATCGAAGAGGCAGAATTCGATGTCTTTGAGATTGGCGCGGTAATGGGTCATGGGCTAAGGATGCTACTGGGTAGTAACTTACGCAACAGTAGAACGGCTCTAGAGCAGTGGAGCGGGCGACGGGAATCGAACCCGCGCTGTCAGCTTGGGAAGCTGACGTGATGCCATTTCACTACGCCCGCATGCGTGGGAGAGGGTCCAGAACTAGGCAAGAATAGGTGGGAAAGGTAGGTTCGCCAACCGTGTTACTGAGCGATCGCGATATAAAAGAACAGGTCTCCACAAAACGTGTGGGGATCGAGCCTTTCGACCCGGCGATGGTCCAGCCCTCCTCCGTCGACGTCCGCCTCGACCGGTTCTTCCGAGTCTTTGAGAACCACAAGTACTCCGAGATCGACCCCTCGGTCGAACAGCCGGAGCTGACCCGCGAACTCGAGGTCGCCGCGGACGAGCACTTCATCCTCCACCCCGGAGAGTTCGTCTTGGCGAGCACCTACGAGGTGATCACACTCCCCGATGACATCGCCGGTCGCCTGGAAGGTAAGTCATCTTTAGGGCGCCTAGGTCTACTCACTCACTCCACTGCTGGATTCATAGATCCAGGATTCTCAGGTCATATCACCTTGGAGCTCTCCAATGTCGCGAACCTTCCGGTCAAACTCTTTCCTGGGATGAAGATCGGTCAACTCTGTCTCATCAAACTCTCATCTCCTGCCGAGCATCCTTATGGTTCGGCCGTTTATGGTTCCCGTTATCAAGGTCAACGTGGACCGACACCAAGCAAGTCCTGGCTCAATTTCCACAAGAGCAAGATCCAGTAGTCCCTCTTCGACTTTTGCTTCTAAGAATTACTCCTAGGATGAGTACCTCAAGAGAGAGGTAAAGCATGGAGATCTTTCTAGTCGTCGCTGCGATTGCGTTGATCGCATTCTTCTTGGTTTCGCAATACAACAAATTGATCCGCCTCAATGTGCAGGTCGATGAGGCTTTCGCGCAGATCGAAGTGCAACTCCAGCGTCGTGCTGACCTGATCCCGAATCTCGTCGAGACGGTCAAGGGCTATGCAAGTCACGAGCGCGAGACCTTCGAGAAGGTGACCGAAGCCCGCGCTAAGTCGCAGAGCGCCAATGGCATTGCCGATATCGCCGCTGCTGACAATATGTTGACACAGGCACTCAGAGGCCTCCTCGCCGTCGCCGAGGCATACCCCGATCTCAAGGCTTCTGCGAACTTCATCCAATTGCAGGAAGAACTCTCCACGACTGAGAACAAGGTCGCCTTCGCCCGCCAGTTCTACAACGACACTGTCCGCACTCTCAACACCGCAGTGAAGACCGTTCCGACCAACTTCTTCGCTGGGTTCGCGAAAGTGGGAGAGCGCGAGTTCTATGAAGTCGATGATCCGATCGCTCGTAACGTTCCTAAGGTGAGTTTCTAACTCCGCAGATGGCCTCTTTCCGTACCCTGCAAGATTCCAATCGTCGCAAGACGATCGGATTGTTATTGGGTTTCGGTGCCCTGCTTTGGGTGGTCAGTTATTCAGCGATGAGTTATTTCGGTGCCACCGGCATCGGAGTGATACCGATCGCGGTTGCTATCTCACTGATCTCGGTCTGGGGTTCCTTCTACGCATCGGATCGCTTGGTCCTGACGATGACAGGCGCTCGCGTCATCCAAGAGAGTGACAATCCGAAGCTCTTCGATCTCGTTCAAGAAGTCTGTTTAGCCTCCGGACTACCGATGCCAAAGGTTGCAATCGTCGTCGACCAAGCACCGAATGCCTTTGCGACTGGTAGGGATCCAGAGCATGCGCTGATCGCATTCACGACTGGGATTTTGGATGCGATGGATCGCGACGAACTACAGGGAGTCGTCGCTCACGAGATGGCCCATGTGGCGAATCGCGACACGCTGGTCTCAGCTGTCGCAGCGACCACAGCAGGCGCAATTGCGCTCATCAGTGACTTCTTGATGCGTATCCTCTGGTTCGGCGGAAGAAGAAGTCAGAACAACTCGAATCCACTCGCTCTCATACTTTCTTTCGTGGTGATCCTCTTGGCTCCGCTAGCGGCGATGCTTCTTAAGTCTGCGATCTCACGGAAACGAGAGTCTTTGGCGGATGCGACGGCAGTCCAATTCACTCGAAATCCCACCGGTCTTCGGAAGGCGCTTGAGGTCTTAGCCCGAGATTCGACTGTGGTCCAACAGAGATCGACAGCGGTTGCCCACATTTGGATCGAGTCGCCCTTGGATGCCAAGGCAGTATCGAAACTCTTCTCTACTCACCCACCGATAGAAGAGCGGATAGCGACGCTACGTAAATTGGAAAGTGGCGGCCTATAGCGGGAAGGACAGGATGAACCTTGCGCCTTTGCCTGGTTCTGACTCCACTCGTACATCCCCACCATGGGCCTGCATGATCGCTTTGACGATGGATAGTCCGAGACCACTTCCTTCCGTCTTGACCGATCGCGCCCGTGAAGAGTCCGCTCGATAGAACCGCTCGAAGATCTTGCTCTGTTCTTCCTTTTCAAGACCTGGACCGTTGTCGGAAACACTCACTTCCGTCGTCGATTCCCTCTCGATGACTTCGACCACAATTCTTGTTCCAGGGGGTGTATGAGAACGCGCATTCTCAAGGAGATTAGCGACCACTTGATGTATTCGATTCTGATCACCAAGTACATATGACTCATCACTATTGAGTCGCACTTCGATCGGATGATCCGGTCCGGCGACGCGAGCCGATGCGACTGCTCCCCCGACTACTTCATTGAGATTGACTGGAAGTCGTGCGATCTCTAGCGATTGATCGAGACGAGCAAGGAGAAGCAGGTCCTCAACCAGTGTTCCCATACGGATCGACTCATCTTCGATCCGTTGCACTAACTCCTTCGTCTTCTCCTCTCCGGAGATCACACCTTGACGATAGAGCTCAGAGAAACCGCGAATCGCAGTGAGTGGGGTGCGAAGTTCATGGCTTGCATCTGCGACGAAGCGACGCAATCTATTCTCACTCTCAACACGAGCCGCGAAGGACTCTTCGATACGAGAGAGCATCTGATTGAGCGATGAGACAAGTCGTCCCACTTCAGTATGGGGTTTGGCAGTTGGAAGTCGCGCCGAGAGATCTCCTTCTGCGATGGCTTCCGCGGTGCTCTCAACGGCAGCAAGAGGTCTAAGACTGATTCGGATGGCGCGTCTCGAAAGGAGTGCGATCAAGACGAGGACGACAA
>WLDY01000112.1 GCA_009704555.1 Actinomycetota bacterium
CATGGTGAGACTCCGTTGACTCCATTCAAGAAGTTCTCTGGTAGCGGTCCGAATGATCCAGAATTGACTGAAGAGGGAGAGAGACAGGCTGGGCTTGTAGCCAAGGAGATCGAGAAGATCAAACCTGATCTCCTGATCTCATCTCCGATGAAGCGGACGAAGCAGACCGCTGAGCACATCACCAAGCTCACTGGATTGGAACCGATCATTGATGAGACCTGGATCGAGGGAAGCTTTGGACTCTGGGATGGCTTGACGATCTTCGAGGTGGCAGAGAAGTTCCCCAAGGAATATGCACATTGGTTGTCGAGCGCCTCGTATGCACCACCAGGCGGTGAGTCCTATGAGGATTGCATGGCACGCGCTCGCCTCGGGATGGAGTCTGCGGTCGCTGACTATCCTGGCAAGCGGATCGCGGTCGTAACCCATAACGGGATGATCAAGACTGCGATCGCAGTTGCGATGGCGACTGCACCAGAGTCGATCTTCAACGTCGACATCACGCCGTGCTCGATCACGACCGTCTCGATCTGGCCTTCCGATGGCCTCATCGCGCTACGCAGCACGAACGAACGCGGACACCTCCGCTAATTCGTGCGCTAATCCCTCCACTAATCCCTCCGCTAATCCCTCCGCTAATCCAGAGGTCTCTTCTAGTTCGCTTCGCTCACCGTCGACATATTGAAATCCTTGATGATCATCGGAGGCATTGCGACGCGGTCGACATAGTCGGCCCACTCGCGAGGTTGAGTGATCTCTGTTGCTCCTGCCTTGACGATGTTATTGAGGATATTGAGTGGCGAATCGTTCCAACGGAAGTTGTTGACCGCGCCCTGTACCTCACCACCCTCGACAAGGTAGATGCCGTCGCGCGTGAGTCCTGTAAGAAGGAGCGTCTGTGGATCGACCATGCGGATGTACCAGAGCGTGGTGATCAAGAGTCCTCGCTCCATCGATTTGGCGAGGTCATCGAAGGATCCACTGCCACCGTCCACCGAGAGGATGAGGTTGTCGCCCATCGGCGCATGAGGAAGTGATGTCATTGCAGATGACGCTCTTGTCGTGACGAGATTCTTCAAGTTTCCGCCAGAGATCCACTCGGTCTTACCGACCTTCTGGCCGTTGTCGAAGACGGAGGTGAATTCACTCGATGCACCGGCGACGGTGAAGTCGATCGACTCGAGACCCTTGTAAGACGGATCAGAGAAGAGATGTGAACTCTGATTGGAGAACTTCTCGCCGATTCGAGTGCCGCCGCCCGGCTTCGAGAAGGGAGAGCGACCTTCATGTGCATCACGTCCGGAAGCGGTCCAGAGCATGTAAGTGACGAGGTCACTGATCGAACCTGATGGGAAAAGAGTGTCATACCGTCCTGCCGGCAACGCGATCTTCTTGGCCTGCCATTCGAGGCGCTTTCGGATCTGCTCGTCGACCTTTGGAATGGAGACATCCTTGAAGTCACGCGTTGCAACACCATGCCAGGTGGAGCGAGAACGCTGATGAGACTTTCCAGTCATCTCGACGCGACCTGCTGGTTGGTCGAAGCGGAGGCGAAGTCCGCCCTTCGATCCAAGCCATGTCGTCTTGTGAGTGTGCTCGGCATATCCGAAGAGTTCGATGCCATCTTTGACTGAGGCGGCGAACATCTGGCCGAGATCAGGTGCGATAGCGCTGAATGCTTCGGGTCCGGTTGGATGATGTTGATCGTTCCAAGGTCCACGAGAGAGATTTGTGGCAAGTGGCGCGAAATCCTCTGCCTTACCGGCAGAACGTGCGGCTTCTCCCGCCTCCTTGATCACAGCTTCGATCTCATGAAGTTCGACATCGGTGCGGGTGACTGATCCCGCCGCCATGCCGCCATCCATCTCGATGAAGGCGATGACGGTGACCGATCGGTTCGCAATCACACCATTTGTCGTAAGAGTGCTGTTGGCCCAGCGGAGATTGGCCTGAGTGGAGTCAGTGACGATGACGACACAGTCATTGAATGGTGCCGATGCCGTTATACGTTCGATCAGTTCCTGTGCTGAGATCACTTTCCTGCCTCCGCAACCGTGTTGAGGATATTCACTTTCTCAAAGAGCGCTGCTGGGCAGCCATGGCTCACCGCAGCGACTTGGCCGGGTTGGCCCTTACCGCAGTTGAACGCTCCACCAAGGACATAGGTCGACGGACCGCCGACGACCGACATCGAATTCCAGAAGTCAGTTGTCTTTGATTGATAGGCGACATCCTTGAGCTGTCCGACGATCTTGCCATTCTTGATTCGATGGAATTGCTGTCCGGTGAATTGGAAGTTGTAGCGTTGCATATCGATCGACCACGACTTGTCACCCTTGACAAGGATCCCATTCTCGACTCCTGCGATCAGTCCATCGAGATCAGGTCCCTTCGGATCCGGCTGGAGCGAGACATTCGGCATCCTTTGGATCGGCACGTGTGCAGGTGAGTCTGCGAAGGCACAACCATTGGAGCGATCGCGTCCGACGCGGGCCGAGATCCTGCGATCCAACTGATAGCCAACCAGGACACCATCTTTGATGATGTCCCACTGTTGCGCAGCGACACCTTCATCATCGAAACCGACCGTGCTGAGGCCATGTTCGGTCAAGCGATCCCCAGTCACATTCATAAGGTGCGATCCATACTGGAGTTTGTTCAAGTTGTCGGGGGTAGCGAACGAAGTACCTGCGTAATTGGCCTCGTATCCGATCGCACGATCCAATTCGGTGGCATGACCGATCGATTCATGGATGGTGAGCCAGAGATTGGAAGGATGGATCACCAAGTCATAGAGCCCTGGCTCCACAGAGGGAGACTTGACCTTCTCCTCAAGAAGCGAGGGGAGTTCTGCGATCTCCTCATCCCACTTCCAGATCGAGTTGCCCATCCACTCCCAACCAAAACCTGCGGGTTGCGCCAAGGTGCGTATCGATTCGAATCCGTGCGCACCGACAGAGATCGCCTCGATCTGAGTCTGAAGCCGGACTCGTTGTTGAGTCGTCGATGTTCCGTGGATGTCGGCGTAGTGCTTCTGTTCCTTCACATACATGCACATCGCAGAGGCGTGGTTGACCGCGCTATGAGCGAGAAGTCTTCGCGAGAGGTCACCGAGACGTTCGATCTTCTCGCCATCAGAGACGGTGAAGGGATCGATCTCATAGGAGGAGACCCAGCTCCTATTCGCATATGTCGGCTCTGCGGCGAGCGAGACAGTCTCTGTCGAAAGCGGCGCCGAAGTCTTCGCCATCGCCACTGCAGTGAGTGCCAACTCGCGAGCCTTCTCCACCGAAATCTCTGGTGAGGATGCGAAACCCCACGTTCCATTGACGATCACTCGGACGCCGACACCCGATGTGGTGTCATCAGTCTGAGTCTCAGGTTTTCCATCGCGGAGATTGAGCAAGCCGGTACGTACGCGCTCGATACGTACATCGACATGGGAAGCACCGGCGGACTTGCCACTCTGGATGGCGGCGTCGCTTACGGGCGTGAGGGGGAGGGCAAGGAAGTCAGCATCGACGGGATGAGTCATATTTGGAGCCTACGCGAGGATCAACGAATGTGCGAGAAGAAGGTGAGGGCGACGCTCTCAGTAGAGCTCGTATCCGGCTCGCAGCATGGCCCGCCGCACGTTGTTCCACTTGACCATGAGGAATATCGGTAGTGCGATGTCGGTGATGACGAAGACCGGATAGTTGAAGAGGTAGTCGATATAGGCCACCCCGGTCTCGGCA
>WLDY01000113.1 GCA_009704555.1 Actinomycetota bacterium
GAATGGGCTACAAGTTGCCCACCTCCGCGACACAACTTCCACAGCATCCCGAAGATCCGCTCCGAGCGTCCTGCCTTCGATCTTCATTACCCACATATCAAGACTGAGACGGGACACTGATCGATGAGATTCGGTTGGCAACTCTTCGGCTTCCTCACCATCTTCTACTTGATCGTCACGCTCGTCTATTGGCAACAAGGTGGAGAGGTCGTGGGTCTTACCGCTCTGCCGCTGAGCGCGGGTCTAGCGCTGATCATCGCCTTCTACTTCTGGTTCACGGAGCGTCGACTTGGGGCCAACCTCCCTGAGGATCGTCCTGAGGCTGAGATCTCTGAGGGTGCTGGCGAGATCGGATTCTTCCCACCGTATTCGTGGTGGCCACTTGCTATCGGTTTCACTGCGACGTTGACTGCCTTCGGGCTCATCATCGGGTGGTGGCTCTTCCTCATCGGAGTGGGGGCACTCGTGCTTTCAGTCATGGGTTTCGTCCTGGAATACGAAAAACCCGAATACCAAGATCATTAGTTGATACGACCACCCGATGGGTGGAAAGGCGGGTCTCTCATGGCTACGGATAGGCCTCGTGCGACCATCATCGAAACCGGCGATCGCCTAGTTGTGGCGGCAGAGATCGAGATCGCAGCCACACCGCGCGAAATCTTCGACTTACTTGCTGACCCCGAGAAACACAGCCTCTTCGATGGCTCGAACACGGTGCAACGAGTTCTCTCTGGGCCGAAACGGCTCTACAAGGGCGCAAAGTTCGCCATGGCGATGAAGATCAAAGTTCCATATCGCATCACTAACGAAGTCGTGACTTTCGAAGAGGATCGTGAGATCGCCTGGCGCCATTTGATGAAGTGGGAGTGGCGCTATCGACTCACTCCATTAGATGGTGGGAAGACTCTGGTCAGGGAGATCTTCGATGCAAGGCCGTCAAGGTCGAAGAAGTGGCTCGAGATCACAGGCGCGCTCAAGCACAATCCGATCTTGGTCGCCAAGTCGCTTGTACGCTTGAAAGAGCTGGTCGAGCGCGTTTAGAACGTCGAGCCTTAGTGGTGCTCGATCTCCTTGAGTTCATCAACCGTCGGCTTAGCCACCTGCTCTGACGCTGCAGCCGACCATCGAGCGCGAATTCGGTTCCTGATCCCACGGGGAAGTGCCACGCCACGTTCATCACTCTCGGGTGCGGTGAGTGGCGGCAACTGCTCGTGGTGAGTCAAGGTGTAAGCCTTCTCTGGCGAGAGTGGGGTATGGACCTCGATGAACTCTCCGTGGGGGAGCATGACGAGACGTCCGCTCTCCTTGCCATGGAGGACCATCTCGCGATCAGCGCGTTGGAGAGCGAGGCAGATTCGTTTCGTGACGACGAATGCAATCGGAGGAAGTACGAATACACCGATTCTGCTAAACCACATGATCTGGTTGATTGACAGGTCGAAATGGGTCGCCAACAGGTCGTTTCCACCGTTGATCAACGTGACCAAGGTGAAGGTGAGCGCCATCGCACCGATTGCAGTCCGATTTGGATTGTTGCGAGGACGCTCAAGGAGATGGTGCTCGCGCTTATCGCCTGTCATCCAACTTTCGATGAATGGATAGAGAGCCATCAAGGTGAAGAGGATTCCTGGGACGATCAGTCCGGGTATCAATATGTTCCAGGAGATGGTGATCCCGAGGGCGTGAGTCTCAATCGGAGGAGCCATACGGACCAAGCCATCGAGCCAACCCATGTACCAATCGGGCTGAGATCCCGCGCCGATTTGGGCAGGCGTATAGGGGCCATAGATCCAGATCGGGTTGATCTGTGCGACGGCGCCAAGGAATGCGGTGAAGCCGAAGACGATGAAGAAGAAGCCACCTGCCTTCGCCATATAGACCGGCAGTAGCGGATAGCCGACCACGTTCCTCTCTGTACGTCCTGGACCTGGGTACTGAGTGTGCTTCTGATACCAGACCAACATCAAGTGCGCTGTGATCAACGCCAGGAAGATGCCAGGAATCAAGAGTACGTGCGCGACATAGATGCGCGGAATGAAGAGCTCGCCGGGGAATGCGCCACCGAATACGAAGTACGAGATGTAAGAGCCGACCACGGGAATCGCTTGCATGATCGCCTCAGCGATTCGGACTCCGGTTCCGGAGAGGAGATCATCGGGGAGTGAGTATCCGAGGAAGCCTTCGACGATTCCGAGCGTGAGAAGACCGACTCCGATGATCCAGTTCATCTCACGTGGCTTGCGGAACGCGCCGGTGAAGAAGACGCGCAAGAGGTGAGCGACCATGGCGGCGAGGAAGATCAGCGCTGCCCAGTGGTGGATTTGGCGCATCAAGAGGCCACCGCGGACATCAAAGGAGATGTTGAGTGCGGAGGCATAGGCAGCGGTCATCTCAACGCCTTGCAGAGGCTCGTAAGAACCTTCGTACTTCACCTTGCTCATGGAAGGGTCGAACCAGAAAGTGAGGAAAGTTCCAGAGAGCAAGAGGATGATGAATGAGTAGAGGACGATCTCACCGAGCATGAAGGACCAGTGATCGGGGAAGACCTTTGTTAGCGTCTTCTTCATCCACTTCGCTGCGCCGGTGCGCTCGTCGACGTAGTTTGCTACTGCGCCTGCTGCTCGCTCTCGTGCTTTCATGCGGAATCACGCCCCCAGAAACTCGGTCCTACTGCTTCGTTGAATGGATCCTTTGCGATGAGGTAACCATCGGCATCGACTGTGATTGCAAGTTGGGGAAGAGGTCTTGCCGCGGGTCCAAAGATGACCTCGGCTGCGCGCGTGACATCGAAGGTGGATTGATGACAGGGGCAGAGAAGATGTTTTGTGTTCTGTTCATAGAGGGCCACCGCGCAGCCCATATGTGAACAGATCTTCGAGAAAGCGATGATCCCTTGATACGTCCATGAGAGACGCTCTGCATCGAGATTGAACTCCTCTGGCCGGATTCGAACTAGAAGTACCGCGTCCTTTGCAATATCAGCGAGAGAGTGCTTCTTTCCTCCAGGAAGCTCAGGGAGGATTTGTGCGACGGCACCAACTTCCAGATCTGCAGGACGAATCGGTCGAAGGGCCGGATCGGTCAGCAATCGCGTCCCCCTCTTCCAATTAGTCTCGTTGAGGTCATTGCCCGGTAGAGGGCCTAGATCGCCGAGAAGCAAGAGGGGGGAGAGGCCGACGAGCCCGAGTGAGAGTCCCAGCGTTCTCTTGATCAGTGTGCGGCGCCCCAATCCTGCCGTCGCTCCCTGTTCCCTGATCGTCGCGACGAAAGCATCGCGATCCTCATCCTTGGAGCGTTGTTCCTTGCGATGATCCACGACTTCGTGATCAGGCATCAAGGTCTTGGCCCAATGGACTGCGCCCATGCCGATGAAGAAGAGAGCGACTGCTAAACCGAGACCGAGAAAGAGTTGGTGGGCATTGGTCGTGCCCATGATCGGCAAGAAGATCAACTCGTCTTGTGGGATAGCGAGATAGGAGAAGATGAAGAGCAAAGTGCCCAGGGCAGAGATCAGAAAAAGAATCGCAACCTGTCGCTCCGCACGTTTCGCAGCGACTGGATCAGTATCCGCCTTGCGATGAACATGTGTTGGTAGTCCAGGATCTTGGATCGGTTGAATAGACATCCGCTACTCCCTTAGCGAGCCTTCGAGGTGAGCCATACCGCTACACCAATCAGAAGTCCGAGTCC
>WLDY01000114.1 GCA_009704555.1 Actinomycetota bacterium
AGTTGGATCGCAATGGTTCCGACACCGCCAGCCGCTGCATGGACGACGACGCTCTCTCCTGGGCGAAGATGTCCGATCGTCTTGAGGATGTGCCATGCCGTTGTTCCTTGTACGAAGGTCGAAAGCGCCTGACCATCTGTGATCGAGTCAGGGATAGGTATCAATTGATTCTTCTTCGCGACGACTTTCTCGGCATAGGCATTCGGTGCACCGGTGAGATATCGCTTGCCCTCAAAGGTACCGACGACTTCAAGTCCTGGAATCAGTGGGAGTTCTTGCTTCGAGAGATACGAATCCTCAGTTTGGTGGGTGTCGGCATAATTGATACCGATCCCCGTCACCTCAAGGATGACCTCGTCATCGCCTGCGACAGGATCTTCGACATCGATATAGCGCATGACCTCTGGTCCACCGAACTCGGTGATCTTGATTGCCTTCATGGGGATGGACTCGCTATCTACTTAGGTGAACTGCTTAGTTATCTCTAGATCAACCCTTGGTGGAACCAAGAGTGAGACCGGATACAAATTGGCGCTTGAGGATGAAGAAGATGATCAGTGTCGGAAGGGCCGCCATGATCGCGCCAGCCGCCAAGAGATTGAAGTCGGTAACGAACTCCCCTTGCAGCCTTCCGAGCGCTGAGGTGATCGGACGCTTCGAGTCGCTCTTAATCATCACGATCGCCCAGAAGAACTCGTTGTAGATCCAGGTGGTCATCAAGACGCTCAACGCCGCGAGTGGTGGGCGAAGGAGCGGGAGGATGACGCTCCAATAATGACGGAAGACCGAAGCGCCGTCGACGAGTGCCGACTCCGAGATCTCTTTGGGGATCGTCTTCATGTAGGAGGACATCACGAAGGTCGCGAAGCCGACTTGAAGTGCTACGTGGATCAGGATCAATCCGATGTAGCTGTCGTAGAGGATGTTTCGGTTTCCGACCAAGTCTCCGAACCAGATGTACATCTTGAAGAGCGGTGCGTAGACCAATTGCACTGGAAGGAGGTTTCCGGCAGTGAAGAGGAGGAGTAGATATAGGTTGAACCGGAACGAGTATCGCGTGACGACGAAGGCTAAGAGCGACCCGAAGAAGAGAGTGAGGATGACGGCAGGGATCGCGACCAAGAAGGAGTTCGATAGATATCCCCAGATCTCCATCTGGCGATAGGCATCGACGTAGTTCGCGAAGTTCAACGTATCGGGGCGAGAGAAGACTCCCTCTTGGATGATGTCTTCGTAGGGACGAAGTGAGGTCCAGAAAGTCCAGAGAATCGGAACGAGCCAGATGAAGGCGAAGATTCCGATGAAGAGTGAGATGACCGCGTCTTTGCGCTTCTGTCGGTCGCGATACTTCTTGTTCTGTACGACGCTCATGGTTTGTCGTCCTGGAAGACGGTTCGAAGGTAGAAGACGATCGGCGTGATACTCAAGAGGAAGAGGATCACCGCATAGGCAGCACCGAGCATGGAGGCAGCTTGGCCATAGATATTGGTGAATACGAGCATGCCAAGGATCGGCCAACCGGTACTCGTGCCATAGATGATGTAGATCAAGTCGAAGGCGCGAAGGGATTCGATCACCGTGATGACGATGATGATGATGTTGACCGGTTTCATCGCGGGTAAGACGACCTTGCGAAAGGTCTGCCATTCGGTGGCACCATCGATCGCCGCCGCTTCACGTAATGTCGGATCGACCGCCTTTAGCCCCGCCAAATAGAGCAACATGATGTAGCCGATGTGACGCCACGATGCGATGGAGAGGATCACATAGGTATTGATGTCGTAATTGCCGAAGATCGGTAACGCCTCTTCGATTCCCGGTCGCCCGAGGAGGACTTGCACGAGACCTGCGGGACCGAGCATGAATCGCCAGATGATTCCGATGACGGCGAGTGAGAGAACGACTGGGATGTAGTAGACGCTCTCATAGATCTTATGACCGCGGATGCGACGGTCGATCTGATACGCAAGCAAGACACCAAGTGGCGTCGCGATGAAGCTGAACCAAAGGAGCCAATAGATGTTGTTGCGGAGTGCGTCATAGAACTGGGGTGAAGCGGTGAAGATGGTCTCGTAATTAGCAAGGCCTGCCCAACGGATGTTGGAGAGCTGCACACCATTCCAGAAGGTGAACGAGAGACCGATGGTGAGCAACGCTGGGATCCAGACCCAGACGAAGTGGAGGAAGGAAGGAATACCGATGAACATCGCAAGGGTGAATCGATCGCCCCTGGAGAAAGCCCGACGGCGGCGAGTCTTTGGACCCGCCGCCGTCGTTGTCATGCTTTCACCCTATCTCAGGAAC
Organism: Actinomycetota bacterium; assembly: GCA_009704555.1. Taxonomy (GTDB): domain Bacteria; phylum Actinomycetota; class Actinomycetes; order Nanopelagicales; family Nanopelagicaceae; genus SYAN01. The sequence goes on from WLDY01000114.1 coordinate 2,305, forward strand.
CTTGGTGAGTCACCAGGTTCTTAGGAAAGAGGTGGCAATGCATCCCAAGCTGCCTGCATTCCGTCGACGATCTTGTTGACGTCCTGAGGAGCCTTGAGGAAGTTCTGGATCGCAGGACCAACGATGGTTCCTGCGAAGTCGTTGCGGCAATCGCGATCGAGGAAGTTCATCACGTTCTTTGCCTCACCGATGACAGCAAGCTTCTGCTTGTTGAAAGCGTCATAGCCTGATGTGTCGAGTCGAGTGTTTGCATAGAGCGAGGTGTCGCCAGCAGCCTGTGCTGCCAACATACCGTTCTCACTGCCACACCACTCTGCGAATGCAGCGCCGCCAGCTGGATTTGTTCCATTGACTGCTGCGCAAAGGCCATCGACTGGAGCGTCGATCGAGTCACGACCGAATGCTGGGTTGATCTCTGGGAATGGAACGATCCATAGATCGTCATAATCCTCTTGAGACTTAGCCAAGAAGTCGTTAGCCCACCAGGAGCCCATCATCATGGCGCCGCACTTCTTCTGGAGAAGGAGGTCGCGCATGCCATCCCATGAGATGTCGAGGAAGTTCTCGTTCATGTATGGGATGAGGAGAGCGAACTGGTTGAAGACGTCGATCGTCTCCTGATCGGTCCACTTTGCGCGGCCGTTCAAGAGGTCGATGTGATAGTCATAACCATTCATACGGACGTTGAGGATGGAGAAAGTTCCCATCGCTTCCCAACCGCCCTTGTCGCCCATCGCATAACCGATGAGACCTTTTGCCTTGGTGCCTTCAAGGAGTTTCATGAAGTCATCCCAGGTTGCGATGTTCTCTGGATCGAGTCCGAGTTCGAGCATCGTTGACTTGCGATAGTGCAGACCCCATGGATACCAAGTGGTAGGAATGATGTACTGCTTGCCATCGCTTGGGTTTGTCGCACCACTGACGAAGCCTTCTGGCATTTGATCGCCTAGGTTCGAGATGTTCTCGGAGAGATCTACGAGAAGTCCCTGGTCAGCGCGGAAGTTGGTACGGAATCCGGCCATCCACTGGAATGCATCATCTGGTGTTCCTTGCAGGTACTGCGAGATGCCGTCCTGGAAAGCGTTGGTATCTCCAGAACCTTGCATCGTGACTTCGTTGCCTGTCTCTGCTGTGTAGGCATCAGCGAGCGCTTGAGCGATCTTCAGACCGGTCTCATCGTTGGTACGCGCTGTGAAGGTGACAGGGCCGTCAGCTGCATCACTTCCGCAGCTTGCAAGCAATGTTCCTCCAGCAGCAAGACCGATACCACCGATCGCTGCGCCTTTGAGAACGTTACGTCGCGATACGCCGTTCTCGTTGACTTGGTTCGACATCGAACTTCCTTTTCCCTAGATCCACCATGGATCTAGATGGGGCAAACCTAC
>WLDY01000115.1 GCA_009704555.1 Actinomycetota bacterium
AGGACGCTTGCTGGGATGCCATCGAGTTTGGTGTCGAGCTGCAGGGCGGTGACGAACTCACTCGTTCCTGCGACCTTGAAGTCCATATCACCGTAAGCATCTTCAGCACCGAGGATGTCTGTGAGCGCGACGTATTCCGTCTTCCCATCGACCTCATCTGAGATCAGACCCATCGCGATACCTGCAACTGGAGCCTTCAAAGGCACACCAGCGTTGAGGAGCGAGAGTGTGGATGCGCAGACAGAACCCATCGATGTCGAACCGTTTGAGCCGAGCGCCTCGGATACCTGACGGATCGCATATGGGAAGTCCTCACGCTTTGGAAGGACCGGAACGAGAGCACGCTCTGCGAGCGCACCATGTCCGATCTCACGACGCTTCGGCGAGCCGACTCGTCCAGTCTCACCTGTCGAATAAGGCGGGAAGTTGTAGTTGTGCATGTAGCGCTTGGTCGTCTCTGGAGAGAGCGTGTCGAGCTGTTGCTCCATCTTAAGCATGTTGAGAGTAGTGATCCCAAGGATCTGGGTCTCACCGCGCTCGAAGAGAGCTGAACCGTGTACGCGTGGGACAACTTCTACCTCTGCTGAGAGTGGGCGGATGTCCTTGAGTCCACGACCGTCGATACGGACCTTGTCACGCAAGACTCGTTGACGAACCAACTTCTTAGTCACGGAGCGGATCGCTGCGGAGATCTCTTTCTCGCGGCCTTCGAAACTTGGTGCGATCTCTGCGGTGACAGCAGCATTGATGGAGTTGAGTTCCTCTTCGCGCTCTTGCTTTCCTGCGATGGTCAGAGCCTTTGCGAGCTTCTCCTTCGCTGCGCCCTCCACTGCCGCGTAGACATCATCTTGGTAATCCAAGAAGACTGGGAACTCTGCCGTTGGCTTCGCTGCCACCTTCGCCAGAGCGATCTGTGCCTCACACATGATGCGGATGAACTTCTTCGATACATCAAGACCCTCAGCGACAACCTCTTCGGTTGGCGCGGTCTGGCCACCCTTGATCAATTCGATGGTGTTATCGGTCGCCTCAGCTTCGACCATCATGATCGCGACATCATCACCTGCGATGCGTCCTGCAACCACCATGTCGAAGACCGCTTCCTTGACCTGATTGTGGTCGGGGAATGCCACCCATTGACCCTCGATCAAAGCGACGCGAACGCCACCGACTGGGCCGGAGAATGGCAAGCCCGCGAGTTGTGTCGACATCGATGCCGCGTTGATCGCGACGACGTCATACATATGCTCTGGATTGAGCGCCATCACGGTGACAACTACCTGGACTTCGTTACGCAATCCCTTCACGAATGAGGGGCGAAGCGGACGGTCGATGAGACGGCAGGTGAGGATCGCATCCTCACTCGGACGTCCTTCCCGACGGAAGAATGAACCTGGGATTCGTCCTGCGGCATACATACGCTCTTCGACATCCACTGTGAGTGGGAAGAAGTCGAATGACTCGCGTGGGGACTTTGATGCTGTCGTCGCCGAGAGGAGCATCGTGTCCTCATCGAGGTAGACGACGGTGCTACCTGATGCTTGTGCTGCAAGACGTCCGGTCTCGAACCTGATCTCGCGCTTTCCGAACTTTCCGTTATCGATTACTGCTACTGATGAATGTACTTCGTTACCCACTGATGGGTCTCCTTAATTGATGTTTTCTCTTGCAACCCTCTTTGACGCAGGCGACATCGGGTCGCTCGCATACCTTGTCAGGGCGTATCGCGCATGAAGTGCGCTGTGGAAGATGGATCTTCGATCGAAGCACACGGAACCTGTTCCGTGGACCACTACCGAGGACCAATGTTCCATGGCCTTCGAGCCCAAGACGCTACCGACCAAAAGGATTTCGGTTGGTGCTTCCTTATTCAGTTGATATGGAGTTGTCCGCCGCCACTTAGCGACGGATACCCAACTTGTCGATGATCGCGCGGTAGCGATCGATATCCACCTTAGCTAGGTACTGGAGGATGCGACGGCGTCGTCCGACGAGTAGGAGAAGTCCACGACGATTGTGGTGGTCATTCTTGTTCGTCTTCAGGTGCTCGGTGATCTGATCGATCCTCTTGGAGAGGAGCGCGATCTGCGCCTCCGGGCTTCCGGTATCCGATGCTGAAGCACCGTACTGTGAGATGAGTTCTTTCTTCTCTGCTGCGGTCAAGGCCATGACTGACTCCTTCTTACATCGGGGGGCGAGGGACCTCGGTCTGCATCACGGGGTCACCGGAATTTCTCGCTTTGCCCTCTAAGGATCCCGCTTTCAACAGATCGCGAGCCCCTCGTGAGGACGCCAAAGGTTACCAGCGGGGTGGGCTGGGAGAGAAATCCACTGCGTCGCAAGCCGGAAGCTGCGAAGAGGTCTATTCAGTGAGGCGTCTTGCCTCATCGACATCGATACGCATCTGGGTCAGAAGCTGATCAAGTGAAGCGAATGCGACGGTATCTCGGAGGCGAAAGCCGAACTCGATCCGAGCCATTTCACCATAGAGATCGAGTCCCTCTTGATCGATTGCGTAGGCCTCGACTTGGACGCTTCGCTCGCCGCCTTCTTTAGGGAAGTGTGGGTTACGTCCTACCGAGATCGCTGCCTGCCATCGATGTGTATCGACGGAGAGCCATCCAGCGTAGATGCCATCCCGAGGAACGGTCGCCTTGGCGTCGTAACCCAGATTGGCAGTTGGATATCCGATCTCACGACCGCGTTTCTCACCGTGAACTACCTCGCCCACTAATTGATGTGGACGTGTTAGGAACTCTGATGCTTGCACCACATGACCTTCTCGTACGAGTTCTCGGATTCGAGTCGAAGAGATCACACCTCCGTCGGCTTCGACAAGTGGAACCTCTTCGGTCTGGAACTCACTTCTCGATCGCAACATGGCGACATCACCACGTGCCTTCGCACCAAAACGGAAGTTCTCCCCGACGATGATCTGTGAAGCTCTCAACTCTCCGATCAGAACCTGATCTATGAATTCCTCTGGCGATAATCGCGCGAACTCGTCGGTGAAAGGCGCGATAGCCACTGAATCAGCACCGCTGAGTCGCAATTGGAGAACGCGATCAGCAAGCGTCAATAAGTAAGTCGGCTCCTTATCGGGCGCAAGGAGTGCGGTGGGATGTGGAAAGAAAGTAAGGGCAGTGACATGAGGGTTGTGTTGACGAGCACGCTCAATCAGAAGTTGATGACCTTGATGGACACCATCGAAGATCCCGATAGCAACTGCGGATCCTTCGATCCTTTCGTCGCGCCACTGGAGATTCACACTGCTCACTTTACGCTTCCCTCACTTCTCGGCTTCGAGACGTGACTCAGGTAGGACGACGACCGGTTGCAATCTTTGATCGATGGCCTTGAGGAGTGCGATCAGATCCCCAGCAGGACCGATCGCTGCGATGACATCCTCGCGCAGGGAGCTATCGCGGTGCAGCCGAGTAGGGTCGAAGTCGATACTTCGTCCAAGTGAGATCTCACGCTGTCCACTCTCGTTGACACTGTAAGAAGCCATCAGGCGTGAGAGGGCATCCGAGGAAGAGAGTAAGCATGAACCATCGATCTCGGTGCAGTCACTGATAGTGAAAGGCTGGGACTCGATCCGACGCAAGGCGATCAAGTGTCCACCGACATCTCGAGCAATGGCACGGATATAGGTCCCTGG
>WLDY01000116.1 GCA_009704555.1 Actinomycetota bacterium
AGAGACATAGATTGCAACCAGGGCAATACGGAGCAATGCATCCGGAATTGGTATCACTTCACCCGAGAGCAAGGTCACCGGCCCTATCGGAAAGAGAATCGCACCGATGATGATTCCGGTAAGCATCAATGTGAATGTCGCTGCGAGTGCAAAGGCGCCTGCTCCGATGAACTTCACCAGAAGCAACTTGGCACGACTCAATGGAGCGATGAGAAGGTAGCGGAGAGTTCCTGTGTTGGCTTCGCCAGCAATGGTGTCACCTGAGACCACTGCCATCGTGAGCGGTAAGAAGAATGGGATGGCGAGTACCATGGCGGTGAATCCGACGAAGAGGCCGTTCTGACTCACGCGATCTAGGAAAGGGGGACCTTCGCCCGGTGGGACCGTGGATCCCGAGAGCGATACGGCGATCGCAAGGAAGATCGGGATGAGAGAGATGGTGAAGAGCATCGCCCAAGTTCTACGTCTCGTGAAGAGGAGGCTCAACTCTGACTTCACGAATTCGAAGTGAGCGAATGCCACTGAAGGCTTTGGAGAGCTATCGAGCGACATCGAAACCCTCCCCGGTCAAAGAGACGAATCTCTCCTCAAGTGTCGGCGCGAGAAGTGAGAATGATTTGATGCCGACCTTCGCTCTGGTCAACTTTCGCACGATTTCTTCAGGCTCTATCAAGCCACGCGGCACCACTGCGACGATCTCACTCTGGTGCGCCTTCGCCTTGATCTTGAGATCACGAAGCACTTTGATCGCACCTTGCTTCTGGACAGTTCGCAGAGTGAGAACGAGAGTCTCACTCTTGGAGAGCTCCTCAAGACTTCCTTGTTCCACGAGTCTTCCCTGGCTCATCACTGCGAGATGAGTGCAGATCTGCTCAATCTCCACGAGGAGGTGACTGGAGATGAAGAAGGTGATTCCCTCCGATGCAAGGGTCCTTACGAGATTCCTGATCTCACGCGTCCCCTGCGGGTCGAGACCATTGGTCGGCTCATCGAGCACCAAGAGTTCTCGAGGCTGAAGGAGTGCATTCGCAATTGCAAGGCGTTGCTTCATACCCAGGGAATATGCATGGACTTTCTTCTTCGCGGCAGCGGTGAGTCCAACGCGCGCAAGTGCTCGATCGACACGTTCATCGCGTGTCTTCGGATCAGCGCTCTTGTTCGCCGAATCGAAGCGGATGAGATTCCGGCGGCCAGAGATGAAGGGATAGAAGGCTGGTCCCTCTACCAATGCTCCAACGCGCGGCAAGGCCAAGTCGAGATCATCAGGCATGCGATGGCCTAAGAGATAGACCTCGCCTGCTGAGATGTTTGAAAGACCAAGGAGCATGCGAATGGTGGAGGTTTTGCCAGAACCGTTCGGCCCGAGGAATCCAAAGACCGATCCCCGCGGCACGCGCAGGTCTATCCCATCGACTGCGTTGTGTGAGCCAAAACTCTTGCTCAACCCCCGAGTCTCGATTGCATACTCGGCAGCGATGGAAGAAGCCACTACTTGGATGCTGCCTCGAGAAGTCGTTCGATTGTGACGGCGCCCGCATAGAGAGAGCCATCGTCAGCGAAGAAGATATTGAAGAGGGTGGTGGAGAAGACTCGGCCACCCTTCACGCTCCTCGTCAACTCCTCATAGAGTCGGTTGGCACGCAACGATTCGAGGAAGTCTGCAGGAATTTCTTCGGCAGGAATCCTCACGACTGCAGCCCATCCCTCGGCACGAAGTCGCTCAGCTTCCTTCTCAATCTCAGCGCGATCGATTGAATCGAGTTGAGGCTTCTCACTTCCTTCAGCTCGAGATCCGAACTCATCCAGATCGATCTTCTCAACTGTCGCACCCGCAGGAGGTGTGAAGGCAAAGAGTGACGCTGGAGGTCGATCGAATGAGATAGAGGTGAAGGCAATCTCGAAGGCTGGATCAGCCTTACCGACTGCTTTCACAGTCACTGCTAGCGGCAAGCCCGTAACGGCATCGATCGAGAACTTCACGTTATCGAAGAGTGATCTTCCTGCTTTTGGAGTCATGATCATCTGATAGGCATCGCGCCCTGCGACAGAGGCATCTTCAACCACTCGGAAGTTCGTCGTCTCACCGGCCTGGTCGATCAGGTATGCGGCTACCGAGGCTGGTGAGGTGATGTCGAACGGGAACTCTGATGAGTTCTTTGTGACCCAGAGTTCGAGCTCGCTTCGCGCCTCATCCTCGGCTACAGGATCGATCTTCGAGTGGATGACTTTGGATTTCGCGGCATCGTAGAACCAGAGATCTTCGCCGTTGCGGATGAAGTTGCGTTCAGAGAGGAGATCAAGGACTTGAACCCGTGCTCGCTCTGGGCCATCGACATAGATGTTGGCATTGTGTGTGCCGGCCAAGAACTCAAGAATCAGGGCAAGCTCACCCTCGATACTCGCCTGAGGAATGAACTCGGCCATCTCTGCAGGCAGCCGCTCCTTCATCGAATCGACCATGGATTGTGAGATGTCAGGAACGAGATTCATCGGCGGAAGGCCAAGATCTGCTTTCTTCACGACGCGACCGGAGAAGGAGATTTCCTCATCGGTATTGATCATGGCGAGGATCTCAGCCGCACTCTTATCTGGAAGATCGACTGCTCTTGCCTGTCCGGAGGTAAAGAGAATCAAAGAAGCAACGAGCAGGGGTGCAAGTGCAGCCGGGATCCAGCGGGGCGAAATCTTCCTCATGTGTCCTCTTCTTCTTGCTCTCGTCTGTGGGATCGGTCCGCACTCGAAGAACTCTCTATGGCGTTGAGGATAGGTCAGCCGAAGAGGGTCTTCCACCTGAAAACCTCACGCTCTGTGTGAGATGGAGCGCATAGATCCCTGAGAGTGGACTCCTAACATTGCATCATGAGAAGGACTCTCTCTCCTACCGACAACAAGTACTCCCGTGGCGTTGTCGCAGTGGTCGCCGGAAGTACGAAGTACCCCGGAGCAGCGATACTCACAGTGGGTGGCGCGCGGCGGGGAAATGCAGGGTATGTGAAGTACCTCTCTCAGGATCGAAGGATTTCTGATCTCGTAATCAACAGGTTTCCAGATGTCGTTCCTTTTGAATCCTTTCAATCCTCCACTGCCTCCCGCGTTGATGCATTGGTCATCGGCCCGGGCCTAAGCGAAGTCGAAACTCCCCTGGAGGGAATCCCATTGATCCTTGATGGAGAGAGCATCTCTCTCATCCTCGAGCGAGGATTCATTGGAAGACATCCAATGTCCGTGATCACTCCACATGAGGGCGAGCTACGTCATTGCGGTCTTGATCTGCAAACTCCTTTGAGTCCTGATGAGAGGAAGAAAGTTGCGCATCAAGTCGCACATGATCGCGAAGTGATCGTCGTCCTCAAGGGCAACAAGACCGTGATCGCAAGTCCTGAAGGTGAGATATTCGTCGATGAGATCGGAGGCCCAGAACTGGCGACTGCGGGAAGTGGTGACATCCTCGCAGGTCTCATCGGATCGTTCCTTGTGAGTGCGAAAGATATAGGTGGCGCCATGGATCTTGCCTGTAGGGCAGTGACTCTCCACTCTCATGCCGGAAGATTCGCAGCAGAGAGATTCACATCGGTGACGGCGCTGGAGATCTTGGATTCACTAGCGCATGTCTGATCCAGAAGGCATCTTTCGCCAAA
>WLDY01000117.1 GCA_009704555.1 Actinomycetota bacterium
GAGACTTTGCTGTCGAGGAATCTTCGCAAGGCATGGCGTGATTTCTCCATGTTGGGACGATGTGTCTTCTGCCAGAGCTCGATGGAAATGAAGCGCAACTTCTTCAACTTCGGCTCTGCATCCAAGAGGGATCGCACTTCGGACTCTCCCCAGGCTTGCAGAGATCTAGCACGATCGATGAAGTCCAAGAGAAGATCACTACCTACAGCGAGTGTCGCTGCATCGGCATTCATAGGGATAGCGATCCCATTCATCACTGAGTGCCTTCCGACTGGGATCTTCCAACCATGCTCGCGCCCGAATTCGTCGTTAGCACGCGAGCATCGATCACAAACTTCCCATGACCAGCGTGAGTAACCACCGGCGAGAGTGATGCCACAGAGAAAGCAGAGATGGAATCCATTAGGACAGTCCTCGGTGCGCTTCTCGTGTTGAGGCTCGCAAGAACAACGCTGGAGACCGGATCCGATTGAGGTGAGGTCAAGGCAGGTGACATGAAGATAGAGGGATTGCAAAGGCATGAGATGGTCCGTCCTGGACCCTTCAGTGATGAGGATCCGCCACTTCTTCGCGAGGCGATCACGCGAAGCGGGTCTTCCCCTAGGACCACCGTGTGCGGATGACGCGGTTGGCATCAAGCAAGCCAGGGGGCTTGTCGCTTGATTCTTAACCCGAGGAGAAGATACTCCCCATCACCGACAATCAAGCATCGAGAGCCCGTTGCAATCGCCCCCGATGCTTGATTGGAACGGGAACTACTTGTTAGTCATGATCTCTTGCCGTAGGAATCCGAGATTGGACTTGGACTTCGCTCCCCAGAAGTAGAGGATCTCGTTTGTCTTAGCCTTCATCTCGAAGGAAGAGGCAGCAATCACTGCTGTTGGGGTCTCAGGGTAGGTGGCTCCAAGCGTGTAGAGGCCGAAGGCGAGGGAGCGCTTTCTTCCCATTGAATTCGTCAAGGGAATGAAAGTCGGGGTGCCATTGACCCTGAATTGAACCGCTGGCGCTGCCGCTACATGGCGCACGGTCATCCATGATCGTTTCACGCCAGCACGAGTGACCATGTCTTTATAGGTAGAAAGTCTTGCCTGCTCGGCTTCGTTGAGATGGGCAACGAAGGAGAGGGTCGTCCCTCGAGAGAGCATGAATGCGGAGGATGAGAGGAGTGGTGAGGTGGTTCCAGATGGGACGACACCGTTGGCATAGAAGCGTATCGTCACATTGTTGTGAGTGGTCGTGAAGGACTTGATCGTGCCTGGTGTTGCATTGTCGATTATCAATGTGGCATCTGCATAAATGTCAACGATATCTGCACCGTAGCCACTTGGGATCGCGTGGATCACGGAGTATGTGAATTCATCAGTTGACGATGCCTTAGGTTTAGTTTTCGCACTTGCAAACTCAGCTCCCGCGATGAGCGTAAGGAGCGCAGTGAGATAGACGAATTTCCTTGAAATCCTCATTATCAGCCCTTCGATAGTTTGAAAGTCGTTGGCTGAAAGCCTAAGTAGAGGTCTTGGACTCTCCTGATCAAAGTTTGGTCAATGACCGGATCTTCTTCGCGTGATGATCTTGTGAAGGTCAAGCCACGAGACGCTGAGATATGAGAGAGCAACGAGCGACAGATACTCTTTCCATTGAAGGGCTTCAAGATCGAATGACTCTCGAATCAAGGGAACATTGAGGAGCAGAAGTAGCAAAGTGGTTGCGCCGAAGATAAGCCACGGTATGGCCTTGTTTCGTCGCTTGATCAGCGCCTCCCATAGTGTGAGAGTCCGGGAACGATTGATGAGAATGAGGATGACGTTGGCGATGACCAGGGTTGCGAAAGTGAGGGCTCGAACTTTCTCTTCAGGTGTGTCGGAGGCAATGTTGCCGAGGAATATCACGAAGACCAGGGTGAAGATAGAAAACCCTTGAAGGAGGGCTAGCAAGATCTCTTTTCGATCGAAGACTCCAGAGTGCGGCTTCCTAGGGGGTTGAGACATGATCTTCGGGTCAGGACTCTCCACTTCGAAGGCTATGGAGGACGCTGGATCGATGATCACTTCGTGGAATGCGATGAGTGCAGGAACGAGAATCAAAGGCCAATCTGCGACCAAGACTGGTACGAGTGCCATTCCGAAGATCGGGATATGAATCGCAATCACATAGGTCATGGCCTTCTGGATGTTGGCATAGATGGCTCGTCCGCGTCGGATACCTGCAACGATGGAGGTGAAATCATCGTCAGTGATGATCAAGTGTGCCGCCTCTCGTGCTACATCCGTACCACGGCCTCCCATCGCGATACCGATATCTGCGGCGCGTAGGGCGGGAGCGTCGTTGATCCCATCACCAGTCATTGCGACTACTTCACCATTTGCCTGAAGCGCTCGAATGAGTCTGAGTTTGTCACCAGGAGTCACTCGGGCGAAGACTTGGCACCGTCGGACATGTTCTGAAAGTTCATCATCACTCAGAAGTGAGAGTTGAGAGCCGGTTAGCACATCGTTGGGATGGTGAAGGCCAATCTCCTGAGCGATTGATCTTGCAGTAGTGGGGTGATCACCTGTGATCATGATCGTGCGAATACCTGCGGTGACACATTCGCGGACAGATGCCGGTACACCTTCTCTAATGGGATCTTTGAGGAAGGTAAGGCCCAGGAAACGAAACTCGAACCCTTCGATACTTTCTGTCTTGCCAGCCTCTCCCACCGCGGTCGCAACGGCGATCACACGAAGTCCCTTCTCACCCGCGGTCGTTACTCTTTGATTGATTTCCTCGACAGCCACTCCCTCAATGCCACAGAGCTTTGCGATGTGTTCAGGTGCGCCCTTTGCGGCGACAAGGAGTGATGGGCCTTGTCGCCAGATATGTATGTAGGCGAGGCGCTCTTTGATCACAGGAAACTCGGCGACAGAGATGAGCTCTTCCGTAATCACTTCTATTTCCACAAGCGCACGAAAGGCTTTATCCATGGGATCAAAGGGTGTTTTCGGGGCTGCAAGGGATGCGATGCGCAGAAGCTCAAAGCCATCTTCCGAGTCAACCGCTGCATGTGCGGGAATCACTCGATGATCAATCTGTACTTCGCTGACCGTCATCTCATTGCGAGTCAGGGTCCCGGTCTTGTCGACGCACAGCACCGTCACTGACCCGAGAGCCTCGATTGCGGGCGCTTGTCGTGCAATCACACGAACTCGTGCCATTCGCCATGCGCCCAGAGCCATGAAGAGCGTTAGGATCACAGGGAATTCTTCTGGGATCAGCGCCATCGCTGCTGCAATCGCTGCGATGCCGCCCTCCAACCAACTCCCTCGAGTCACTCCGTAGATGATGACGATGGCGATGACCGTAAGAAGCGCGATACCGCCGATGGCCTTGACTATGGAATCGATGCTCTGCTGCAGATGAGTACGGGTGTAGGGAATCGACTCGATCGACTTACCGATCTTGCCAAGTTCAGTCTCGTTGCCGGTCGCAATGACTCGGGCCCGGCCATGACCCCTTACTGCGAGGGATCCGGTGAATGCGATCTCTCCAGTGCTCTTGGTGATGGGGATGGATTCACCAGTCAGTAGCGACTCATCGAATTCCAGTGAACTCACAGTCACTAACTCCGCA
>WLDY01000118.1 GCA_009704555.1 Actinomycetota bacterium
GAGTTCGTTGCAGTCACGGCCACTCTGATGAAGTAGGAGTTATCGCCTGAAGTGATGGTGTACGAGTCAGAGGTGGCACCAGCAATGGCGGTGTAAGTGCCGCCTAGAGTCTGCGATCGCGACCAACGATAAGAATACGATGTTGGTGAGTTCGTCCACGTTCCTGTGCTGGCCGTAAGCCTTGAACCAACTGACACAGATCCGGAAATCGATGGCGGAACTGTATTCGATGGCCTATCCGTTGGTGTCGCAGTCACTGCAGTAGATGATTCACCTGCGGTAGCAGTGTCATTGAGGGTCGTAAGGGCTCTGATGCGAACCTGATAGGCAGCATTATTGGAGAGATTGACGCCATTGTCAGAACGAGTAGTAATCGAAATGGGCGAGGTAGTACCGCCGCTTGCTCTATTTCTCCAAGTCGAACCATTATCAGTCGAATATTGATAGCTCGTGATGGTTCCACCGTTATCACTACCGGCGGTAAAGGCGACAGAGAGAGTCGCAGACGAGGGTGAGATTGAATTGATAGTCGGAGCCGCTGCTCTCTGAGCTACTTTCACCGCAGTGAGATTTGGAGAAGTGAAGGACAGATTCGTCATGTTGTTCCCAGCAAGATCTGCAATCACTGCACCACTTGTCTCGGCAGGTGAAGTGAGTGAGACGCCGTTAGTGTCGATGTCGAGCGGGTCTGTAGCCACGTTATATCGGAAGACTGCAGTTCTTGAATCGGTGTTTGACACCCATGTTGCGTAGCGTTGAGTGGAACCAATTGTCAGGGGGAGTCGAGGCGTACCTGTGACTGTCACGGACTCTGAGAAGCGGACGGTGAAATTGATGTTTGTTCCAGGACCATAAGTCGTCGCTGAAGGCGTCTCAACAGAGGAAATTGTGGGTGCAGTGCGGTCGATGGTGACAGTGCTTGCCGTTGCGGTATCCGGTGGTCCGGTTTGTGAGGTGCTATTTGCGACAGAATTGGGCCTGAGAGCAAGCACCACAGTGCCAGCGCTACAGCCCGTCACTTGGATTTGGTAGGTGGTAGTGGAGCCGCTTGGGGAACCAACCGAACACGTGGAAGAACCTGTGCCCGAGACGGTGAAGTCTCCGCTGATGAGTCCTGTGACTGATTGTGTAAAAACTAGGTCGTAGGTCAGTGTTGTTGAATTTGTGAGAGTTGTCGTTGGAGAGAATGAAGACACAGAGGGTCCGAGTGATGTGATGGTGACATAACCATGTACAGGGGTGCCACCTCTGTTGAATGATCGGGCTGAATCAATCGCTTTTGTCACACTAGCGAAACCTGCGTCAAACGAACCACCGCCTCCTGCAACCCAACCGCCATTGCCCCCGGTGTATCCACCTCCTCCACCTCCGCCGGATGAGCCTGCTCCAGCTCCGCCCCCACCAAATCCACCTGATTGCGCGCCAGAACCTCCAACCGCAGTCCCTCGCAGCGCTCCTGCAACTACTCGAGCTCCGTAACCATCATCTAGTCCATCTCCAAGCCAACCTGCTCCGGCGTCGCCCCATGAACTTGACATCCTTCCTCCGTAACCTACGGTTGCCAGACCACCGGTACCGCCTTGATTCGTCGTATTGTCAAGATTTGCTGCAGTACCCGAAGAAGCACTCGAAGATGTCGTACCTGCTGTTGTAGTGCTCGCATCACCACCATCCACAGCGGTGCCAGTTCTTGTTCCACCACCACCTCCTGCTACCAGTAAATTTGTGGTCGCAGTGCGGCTTCCGATGGATACAAATGAAGCACCACCTCCGCCACCATTCGAGGCATCAGCCGTACCTGCTTGTCCCACCACTATGTAGACAATGTCTCCTGCCGTTAGAGATCTTGTGGCCGTGATTTTTACTGATCTTCCACCGCGCACATTGGTTGCAGTGGTTGCTGCTGCACCATGTGCACCTACGACCTCGAATGAGTAGTTCCCCGAAAATGGGACTGTCCACTCTTGAACTCCTTGCGTATTGACAGTTACAGCCGCCGCAAGGGATGTTCCCGAGTACGCAGAGTTGACATTTGATTGAGTGGGTCCTGAGCTGCCTGTTGCGGTGGCATTGGTGAATGAATACACCGGAGAGGCAAGAGAAGGAGTCGCCTGGAGCATAGGAAGGAGGCCAGCGCCCAGGCATAGCGTGACGAGGTGACGAACTCGAACTCTCCGGGAAGACACGGTCAGACTCTATTGAGAGGGGAGTTACCTGGGTATGGACCACCATGATGGTCCTCGGCGTCGTCAGTCAAGAACGGGCGACCAATAGGACGGATTAGACACGCCCGACCCCGGGGCGGTACCCTCCTCCTTCGCACAAAATCCCTGGGGGTCCTGCATATAGCGGCTCGGACCTTCTAGTTGCGTGCGCCTTACCTTCGGAAGGAACACACGTTGGCCGCGAAATCTAAGACAAATGCTCCGAAAAGAATCTCCTTCGCAAAGATCCGTGAACCACAAGAAGTACCGAACCTCCTAGCCCATCAGATCGAGAGCTTCGACTGGTTGCTTGGCAACGAGTCGTGGAAAGCGCGTCTTGACGAGGCCGAGAAGGCGGGACGAGATGACGTTCCGAAGCAGTCAGGTCTTCAGGAGATCTTCGAAGAGATCTCCCCAATAGAAGATGTACAGGGAACGATGTCTCTCTCGTTCCGTGACCATTACTTCGAAGAGCCGAAGAACACCATGATCGAGTGCAAGGAACGCGACCTCACCTATTCGCGTCCACTCTTCGTCACCGCTGAGTTCATGAACAACGTCACCGGTGAGATCAAGTCACAGACAGTCTTCATGGGCGACTTCCCGTTGATGACCCCTCGCGGCACATTCATCATCAACGGCACAGAGCGCGTCGTCGTCTCACAGCTCGTCCGTTCACCTGGTGTCTACTTCGAGCGCACGATCGAGAAGTCATCCGATAAAGATGTATTGACTTCCAAGATCATCCCAAGCCGTGGTGCATGGCTCGAGTTCGAGATCGACAAGAAGGATTTCGCGGGCGTCCGTATCGATCGTAAGCGTAAGCAATCGGTCACCGTCTTCTTGAAGGCGCTTGGTTGGAGTGATGATCAGGTTCGCAGTGAGTTCGGTGACTTCCCATCCATCATGGGAACACTCGAGAAGGACACCGTCCACGATCAAGACAACGCACTCCTCGACATCTATCGCAAGATGCGTCCTGGTGAGCCGCCAACGAAGGAAGCCGCTCTCCAACTCATCCAGAATCTCTATTTCAATCCGAAGCGTTATGACCTCGCAAAGGTCGGTCGCTACAAGATCAACAAGAAGCTTGGTATCAAGCACGAATTGACGCAGAATCTCCTCACCATCGAGGACATCGTCGCGACGATCCGATATCTCGCGGCATTGCACCGTGGCGACGCCTTCATGGAATACGGCCGTGAGGTGCACGAGGCCGGCCGTGAGGTCCGTGTCGAGGTCGACGATATCGACCACTTCGGAAACCGTCGCCTTCGAAGCGTCGGTGAATTGATCCAAAACCAGGTCCGTACCGGTCTTTCGCGTATGGAGCGTGTGGTCAAGGAACGTATGACAACTCAAGATGTCGAGGCGATCACGCCACA
>WLDY01000119.1 GCA_009704555.1 Actinomycetota bacterium
ACCCATGCCACATCGTCGACCTCACTCACTTGGGGAGTGAGTGAACCACTCACCTCTCGGAAGAGGAAGTGATGGACCGTCTTATGGATCCGCTTTCCACTTGCCATGAACCAGAAGTCGATCACTCCGAGCGAGCGCGAGATCTCACTCGTGATGCCAGTCTCCTCTGCGACCTCCCGGATGGCAGCGATCTCTGGAGTCTCACCTTCTTCGATGTGACCTTTAGGTAGTGACCAGATCAACCTGGTCTGATCCTTCAAGTCTCGCCGGGCGATCAAGAGACCCTTTGTGCCACTCGAATCGACGACCAACCCACCAGCACTTACCTCATCGACACGTTTCGCATAGCGTGCTCGCGCATGATGTTTCTTCGATCCAGATTTCTTAGACGGTGGTCTAGGTGTAGCTGGAGATGTTGAAGTGGAAGCGGACGGTTTGCGTCGCGGGCGTCTTCGCCTGCTCTTCTTCGGTCTTTCCTCGCCGCCCGCACCAGGTGCCGGGGTCATACTGCGAAGGCTATCGGCAGTAGTTGGCAGAGCTCGGTAAAGAAAAGTGAAGAAAGAGTGGGGCGAGGCGCTAGAGATAGCCTTAGCCGTGATGGATCCGATTTCACTCGCTGGTGCCGAGATCGCCAGAGATACGCTCCGCGAGAAGGCGCCACTAGCGCTCGAGATCGCTGAGGTATTCAAGAAGGCGGGCAAGCGCCTTGCCCTCGTCGGCGGCCCAGTCCGCGATGCCATCCTTGGACGCCTTGGTAACGACCTCGACTTCACCACAGATGCTCATCCCGATGAGACGCGAAAGATCCTCAGCAGTAAGGAACTTTCGAAGCAGATAGAACATGTCTGGGATACCGGAGCGCGATTCGGAACCATCTCAGCAAGAGGCTCGGGTGCGAATGGCGAGAGTCTGATCGAGATCACCACATATCGCGCGGAGAGTTACAGCGAGGATTCCAGGAAACCATCGGTCAGTTATGGCACCAGTATCGAAGAGGATCTCTCCCGCCGTGACTTCACCATCAACTCCATGGCGCTGGAACTAACTACCGATGATGCGGAGTTCATCGATCCTTTCCAAGGTGTGATCGATCTCGCAAAACGTGTGATCCGCACACCACAGAGTCCAGAACTCTCCTTCTCTGATGACCCATTGCGAATGCTTCGTGCGATCAGGTTCTCCGCCCAACTGGATTTTGAGATCGCGCCCGAGGTGATGTCGGCACTGATTGCAATGAAGGATCGCCTCAAGATCATCTCGGCTGAACGGATCCATGATGAGTTCGTCAAGATCGTGATGTCGGATCGACCTCGCAAAGGAATTGTTGCACTCGTCGAGAGTGGTTTGGCTGAGATATTCATTCCAGAGATCCCACTTCTTCAACTCGAAGTCGATGAACATCACCATCACAAGGATGTCTATCAACACTCTCTTACCGTTCTCGAGCAAGCAATCGCGCTAGAAAGTCGACTAGGTGGGAAGGACTTGACCATCCGTCTTGCTGCGCTTCTGCACGATATCGGCAAACCCCGCACTCGAAAATTGATTGAAGGCGGCGGCGTCTCCTTCCATCACCATGAAGTGGTCGGTGCGAAGATGACACGTGAGCGAATGAGAGCGCTCCGCTTTGAGAATCACTTGATCAAGGATGTCTCGCAATTGGTCTTCCTCCATCTTCGATTCCATGGATATGGGACCGGCGAGTGGAGTGATTCAGCGGTGAGGCGCTATGTCCGCGATGCGGAGCATCTCTTGGAACACCTTCATGTCCTCACGCGCGCTGATTGCACCACCAGGAATCAGCGGAAAGCTGAGGCTTTGGCGCGAAGTTATGACTCACTCGAGGCGCGGATTGCGAAATTGGCTGAAGAGGAGGAGTTGGCGAGTATCCGCCCCGATCTCGATGGCAACGAGATCATGACGATCTTGGCCGTAAAGCCAGGTCCTGTGATCGGCAAGGCCTATGACTTCCTTTTGGAGTTACGTCTCGAACACGGCCCACTCGGGAAAGAACGAGCGAAGGCAGAACTTCTTACTTGGTGGCAGGGGCAGAGAAACGCTTAGTGCGTAGCACTGTGATCGCGAAGGTGATGTAGGTGATCGCGATCAAAGCTGGGACGAGTGAGCCCTCTCCTGAATCAGGAAGAAGAAGTGCTGCAATGATCGCACCAGAGACGATCGCGAAGTTGACGATGACGTCATAAACGGCGAATACACGGCCACGGAACTCATCGACGATACGAGATTGCACCAGCGCGTCGTTCGTTACCTTCACACCTTGACCACATGCGCTGGTCAGAAATCCAGTAGTCAGGAGTGCGAACTCGTTCTGATCGAGCGCCAAAAAGATCGGTGCGATGGCGCTTGCAAGGAGCATCCAACGGATCCAACGATGTCTACCGAACTTCGCCACACCGAAAGGAGCAATGATCGCTCCGATACCGATCCCGATCCCAGCGACGACAGCGGAGAGTGCGAAACCTTGTAGGCCAGCATCAGGATCATCGCTGGGGTTGAAGGTATTGCGTTGGAGTAAGAGCGCCATCAAGGTTAGTGCTGTTAGTCCGCCACGATGGATCGCGGTGGCGAGGATCCCGTAGAGCGGATCACGTTCCTCACGAAGTCGATCGAAACCATCACGCATCTCGATGATTCCTTGTGTGAGTGAGCCTTTCTTCACCTCGTGAGCATGTGGACCTAGTTGATCCCGCTTGAGCCGAAGCGCAAGTAGTCCTGCTAGAAGAAAGAGCCCACTCGCGACCGTGATGATGATCGAATCAGCGTGATTCGCATCGAGGCCTGCGAGGAGTCCTCGCACACCGATTCCAATCCCGCCGCCCAATACGACGAAGATCGTCCCACCAGTGACTGCAGTCGCATTGATAGCGACCAACTTCTCACGCGTCGTAAGGAGTGGAAGCGAAGCGGAGAGGCCCGCAAGGATCAGACGGTTGATTCCGAATGCGATCAAGATTAAGACCGTCAATTCGACGCCGGTTGCTCCCGCAGCTATCGATGTCGCTGCGATCGCTACGACGATGGCGCGTGAGAGATTCGAGAGGAAGAGGATCCGTTGGCGCGAGAAGCGATCGAGGATGGTTCCGACGAATGGTCCGACGAATGAGTAAGGAAGTAAGACGACGGCGAAGGCGATAGCGGCTGAGAAGGCGTCAGGTTGTCTCTCCGGTGAGAAGAGGATGAAGGAGGCGAGTCCGGATTGGAAGATGCCGTCAGAGAGCTGCCCAGTCCACCGAAGTGCGAGCAACCTGCCAATTGGTGAGGTGATGTGGAAGCGTATCCGGGAAGTGAATCCTCGCGATCTTCGATCGGAGTCAGAATTCACTGAGAAAGCGTATCCCTCGCACCTCTCACTA
>WLDY01000012.1 GCA_009704555.1 Actinomycetota bacterium
GAACTCCGGTTGCCCGGTGAATTTCTTACGTAGTTCAGGGTTCTGGGTTGCGACGCCGACTGGACAGGTATCGAGGTGGCAGACACGCATCATGATGCATCCTGAGACGACGAGCGGTGCGGTTGCGAAACCATATTCCTCTGCGCCAAGGAGCGCGGCAATGACGACATCGCGCCCCGTCTTCATCTGACCGTCAGTCTGGACCACGATGCGATCTCGTAATCCATTCAGGATCAAGGTCTGTTGGGTCTCTGCTAGTCCAAGTTCCCATGGAGCACCAGCGTGCTTGAGCGAAGTGAGCGGCGATGCTCCGGTCCCGCCATCATGTCCCGAGATCAATACGACATCAGCATGAGCCTTACTCACACCCGCTGCCACGGTCCCGACGCCAACCTCGGCGACGAGCTTGACGTGCACCCTCGCATGCTCATTCGCGTTCTTGAGGTCATGGATGAGTTGAGCGAGATCCTCGATCGAGTAGATGTCGTGATGTGGCGGCGGTGAGATGAGACCGACTCCAGGAGTCGAATGCCTAACCTTCGCGATCCAGGGATAGACCTTGTTTCCAGGTAGCTGTCCCCCCTCTCCGGGCTTGGCACCTTGCGCCATCTTGATCTGTAAGTCGTCGCTGTTGACCAAGTACTCACTCGTCACACCGAAACGACCACTCGCCACCTGCTTGATCGCGGAGCGCTTCGAATCACCGTTGGCCAAAGGCAGATACCGCTCGGCATCCTCGCCACCTTCACCGGTGTTCGACTTTCCACCGATGCGATTCATGGCGATCGCGAGAGTCTCGTGAGCCTCCTTGGAAATCGAACCGTAACTCATCGCCCCAGTCGAGAATCGCTTGATGATCTCTGAAGCAGGCTCGACCTCATCCAATGGGATGGGAGAGGCAAGACCTTCCTTGAATGTGAAGAGACCACGAAGAGTCATCAGTCGACGACCTTGATCATCGACTCGCGTTGTGTAACGCTTGAAGATGTCGTAGCGCTTCTGTCGGGTGGAGTGCTGGAGCGCAAAGACTGTCTCAGGGTCGAAGAGGTGAGGTTCTCCCTCTCTCCGCCACTGATATTCGCCACCGATAGGTAGTTTCTTGCTGCCGGGGATCTCGCCGCCAGGTGGGTAAGCGATGTGATGACGTGCGATGGTCTCCTCCGCGATGACATCGACATCGACGCCGCCAAGTCTCGATGTGCATCCGACGAAGTACTTATCGATGAGCGGTTGCGCGAGGCCGATCGCTTCGAAGACTTGTGCGCCGGTGTAGGAAGCGATGGTCGAGATACCCATCTTCGACATCACCTTCAAGACCCCCTTGCCAAGGGCTTTGATGAGATTGCGCACTGCTTTCTCTGGGCTGACGCCGGTGATGATTCCACGCAAGACCAGATCTTCGACACTTTCCATAGCAAGGTACGGATTTACTGCTGCTGCACCAAAGCCGATGAGGAGCGCGACATGATGGACCTCGCGGACCTCGCCACTCTCGACGATCAGTCCGACTCGAGTTCGTGTCTTCTCGCGAATCAGATGATGATGAACCGCAGCGGTAAGAAGGAGTGAGGGAATGGGTGCATTCTCTGCATCCCCATCACGATCGGAGAGCACGATCATGTGCGCACCCGCAGCTATGGCCTCCGATACTTCGCTATAGATCTCCTCGATTCGCCTCACCAGTCCATCGCCACCACCAGCAATCGGGAAGAGTCCGCGAACCACATGTGCCGAGAACCCTGGATGGTCACCCTCAGCGTTGACATTGATGATCTTCGCCAATTCGTCGTTATCGATCACAGGGAACGCGAGCGAGATCTGCCGGCATGAGGCAGGACCAGGATCGAGGAGGTTGTGCTCTGGTCCAATAGAACCACCGAGTGAGGTGACAAGTTCTTCTCTTATGGCATCGAGAGGTGGATTGGTCACCTGGGCGAAGAGTTGAGTGAAGTAATCGAAGAGAAGTCGAGGCTTGGTGGAAAGCGCAGCGATAGGGGTATCCGTACCCATCGAACCGATCGGCTCGGCGCCGCTCTTCGCCATCGGCGTGAGGATGATGCGAAGCTCTTCCTCGGTGTAACCGAAGGCACGTTGACGACGGACTACGGATGCATGCGGATAGAAGATGTGTTCACGCGCCGGAAGATCCGAAAGCCGCACGATGCCGGCATCAAGCCACTCGCCGTACGGTGCTTCCGCCGCCAAACGATCCTTGATCTCGTCATCCTCGATGACGCGGCCTTCTTCGATATCAACAAGGAACATTTTCCCGGGTTGAAGTCGACCTTTGCGCTCGATTCGATCAGCGGGAATCTCCAGAACTCCCACTTCACTCGAGAGGATGACCATCCCGTCATTTGTGATCCAGAATCTCGATGGCCGTAGACCATTTCGATCAAGGACTGCACCAACCTGACGTCCATCGGTAAATGTCACACATGCTGGCCCATCCCACGGTTCCATCAGTGAGGCATGGAATCGATAGAAGTCCTTACGAGGTTTCGACATGGTTGCATGGTTCTCCCACGCCTCCGGAATCATCATCAGGACCGCATGCGGCAGCGATCGTCCACCCAAGTACAGCAACTCCAATACCTCATCGAAGGATGCGGAATCCGACCCATTGGGATTTACGATAGGGAGCAGACGTGAGAGATCACCAGGAATTAGTTCGCTCGCCAGAAGAGACTCTCTAGCAGACATCCAATTACGATTTCCACGGACAGTGTTGATCTCACCGTTATGTGCGATGTAACGATACGGGTGTGCCAATGGCCATGATGGGAAGGTGTTCGTCGAGAAACGCGAGTGAACCAAGGCAAGCGCCGATTCGAAGCGTTCGTCAGAGAGATCTGGGAAGAAGTCCTGAAGTTGTCCAGTTGTGAGCATTCCTTTGTAGACGAGTGTCCTAGAGGAGAGCGAGGGGAAGTACATCGGCAATGCGTGCTCGACCCTCTTTCGGAAGCAGAAGGCGATGCGCTCTAGGTCCATTCCGCTCGAACCGTCGATGGCAGCGATGAAGATCTGCTTGAAGATCGGCATCGCAGAGATCGCAGTCTTACCCAGACTCTTGGGGTCGGTCGGTAGATCGCGCCAACCTAGGATGGAAAGGCCTTCCTCCTTCGCAATCTTCGCTAGGAGTTCTTCGTTATAAGACTCACTTTGGATGAATGCGATGCCAGTTGCGTAGTGACCTGCAGCAGGAAACTCGAATCCCGCGACAGCACGCAGGAATCGATCCGGAATCTGAATCAGGATTCCAGCGCCATCTCCACTATTGACCTCAGCGCCCGATGCGCCGCGATGTTCCATGTTGCGGAGCGCTTCTAATCCGGCTTGGACGATCTCGTGGGTTGGTTTGCGATTGAGGGTTGCGATCATGGCAACGCCACAGGCATCATGCTCGAAGGAAGGATCGTAAAGTCCTTGTTGGGTAGGAGTACCCAATGCATAGGCCATGTTTCGAGTTCCTTCGCGAAAGCAAGAGTTGCGATTGGGACGTCGGTGGCCCGGTAGAGGTCTGAAGTCTACGCCCGAGGAACCGCGGGTGTCAGGCAGGGATGTTCTGTATCCGAACGTGGATACGAGCTATATGCCGGAGATCTGGAAAAGGTGGCCGATCCCAGCCGTGATCAGCATGCCGAGTGAGCCGCCGAAGACGATGCGCACCACCGAGCGCGTAACGGAAGATCCTGAACTGAGTGCGCTGAAGATTCCAGCAAGGATCAGTCCGACCACGGTAATCGCGACGATCGTGAAGACCTTGCCACCGAGCGTCGGAGCAAGGGCACCGAAGATCGGGATCACTCCGCCGGCGATGAAACTCAATGCGGATGCGAAGGCCGCCTGGAAAGGTCGCGCCCTCGTCAGATGGAATTGACCCAGTTCATCTCGCAGATGCGCGACGAGTGGATCCTTCGCATGTAACTCTTCGGCGACTTGTTCGGCAAGTTTCCGTGAGAGTCCGCGTTCCATGTAGATGAGAGTCAACTCTTCAAGTTCACCTTCGGGGTCCTCATCAAGGTGTTCCTGTTCGAGTTTTCGATCGGCTTCCTCGATATCGTTCTGAGAGCGGACCGAGACATACTCACCCACTGCCATAGACATCGCACCGGCTGCGATACCGGCGATACCGGCAGCGAAGACTGCATCATTCGCTCCCGCAGAGGCCACACCGATCATCAAGGCGGAAATCGATACCAGACCGTCATTCGCGCCCAAGACCGCCGCGCGTAACCATCCGGTGCGATGGGTTCGATGGTCCTCATTGCGCCTCTGTACATCTTCTATCGGCATGACTACTGGGCCTGATCTTTCACTTTGAGATTCCGGAAGACCAGCAACGCTAGCACGATGGCGATGATTGCGGTCCAAGTGTTGAGTCGAAAGCCGAAGATCTCATTTGCCTCATCGATGCGAAGTTGCTCGATCAGGAGACGTCCGAAGGAATAGAGCGCGACATAGAGCGCGAAGATCCTTCCAGGATTCGAAGAGAGCCGGGTGGTGAGACGGATCAAGAGCAATGCGACGATTGTGCTCCAGATCGCTTCGTAGAGGAAAGTGGGATGGAACGTCTCGAATTGACGGTACTCAAAGGGGCGGTAGCGGGCATCGATCTCGAGCGCCCAAGGCAGATCGCTCGGTCGGCCGAAGAGTTCCTGATTGAACCAATTCCCAAAACGTCCGATTGCTTGCGCAAAGAGGATGCCTGGTGCGATCGCATCAGCGAACTGCGCGAAAGAGATACCCACTTCACCACGGCGCTTGAGATAGCGAAAGGCAACCCACGCACCGACACCGCCAAGACCGATGGCTCCCCAGATTCCGAGGCCACCTTCCCAGATATAGAGAGCAGAGAGCGGATCCCCGCCACTTCCAAAGTACTCATCCGGACTCGTGGCCACGTGGTAGATGCGCCCGCCGATGACGCCAGCTGGGACTGCGATGACTGCGACATCACTGACGAGAGACTTCGGTGCTCCCATCGCCTGTGCTCGGCGACTGCCGACCATGACAGCGATGACGACTCCGAGGATGATGGAGAGTGCGTAATAGCGGACCGATATCGGCCCGAGTTCGAGGATGTTCGAATCTGGAGAGGGCAGTGAGAGTGGGATCGCCACCTCCACTACCTACTCGGTCTTCGCTGCTTCGACAGCGCTCTTGAACTCGGCAAGGTCGAAGGTAGGTGACTGACGCTTCCACTCCTTGCCGTTGATGAAGACCGTCGGTGTTCCCTCTACGCCGTACTTGGCCATCGATTCGGCCACGGTATCGACGAGCTCTCGCTTGGCATCATCACGAACACAGGTAGCAAATGAATCTGAAGCGATACCGACCTTCTCGCCGATTCGAACCAGATTGTCTGGATTCCAGAAACCCGAATTCTCAACCGGTGACTGGATCACGTACATCGCCTTGTGGAAGTCGAGGAACTTGCCCTCATCGGCTGCACAGAACCCTGCATTTGCAGCGCGTCTGGATTCAGGCCCTAGGAAAGACGCAGTATGGAATGCCACTTCTGCTTCACCGCTTCTGACCAATTCATCAATGTATCCGCCGATCGAGGCCTCGAATTGCTGGCAGACCGGACACTGGAAGTCCTCCCAGATGGACAACTTCAGTGGTGCACCTTGATTGAAGACGATTGCTTTGTCATCCGCATCCGAGACCACCGACTCAAGCGGAGCAGAGACCGGGAAGTTGTCGAGTGCAGAGAGGTCCTCATCGGTTCCACCTCGCTGCGAGAAGAGGCTGACGACACCAGCGGTGACTACGACGAGCGCGACCATGCTGATCACGATCCAACGAGTGACCTTGTCGCCTTCCGCCTTTCGGGAGTCATTGCGTCGAGCTGCACGGGGGTTCTCACGAGGTGTCTTTGGCATGGCGAGAGTATAGAGAGCGCCACTTAGGGACGCGACCTTACGCTCCCACTAACAGACTCTGTGATGGAAGCAACTCTTCTCCCCCGTATGGCAGGCAGGACCCTCTTGATGGACTACGAAAAGGACGGCATCGCTATCGCAATCGAAGGAGATGGTTCTTATCCACTGACGATTGCCGGAGCTCTCGCCCTTGACCCAGATCTCGCGGCGACTTCGACTGAAATAGGTCGCCCTACCAGTTGAGATCGATAGTTCTAGAGCCTTGAGATTGAGATAAGCCAACATCAATACCTCTTTGTTCTCCTCCTCTTGCACGACGACTGGCAGGAGAGTCGTTTCATCGACGAAGGACGATCTGATCTCCTTCAACTGATCCTCATTGACGATCAAAGCACTCATCAGCCCTCACTCCTCATCTCTTGTCTCAACATCATCTCTGCGAGTTCAATCCTGGGAAGGGAGTCGCACGATCTGCCCCGCAGCGGCAATCGATCTCTTCGCCGCGTCGATCGAGACTGTACCGAAGTGGAAGACGCTAGCGGCGAGAACGGCATCGGCACCCGCTTCGACTGCTCTTGGGAAGTCCTCAATCTTTCCCGCACCGCCACTGGCGATCAAAGGAAGTGACAACTCTTGTCGAAAGAGAGAGATCATCTCCAGATCAAAACCATCTCTCGTGCCGTCTGCATCCATCGAATTGAGAAGTACCTCGCCCGCACCGCGTTCACTCGCCTCTTTCGCCCAGGAAAGAGCATCACGCCCAGCACTCTGCCTGCCGCCATGGGTTGTCACCTCGAAGCCACTCGATTGCGAGCTCTCGCGTCGTGCATCCACCGAGACGACAAGGACTTGGGATCCAAAAGTCGATGCGATCTCATCGATCAACTCCGGACGTATGATCGCTGCGGTATTGACCGAGACTTTGTCTGCTCCTGCTCGCAGTAGTCGATCGACATCCTCTTTCGACCTGATACCGCCGCCGACAGTGAGCGGGATGAATATCTGCTCAGCACATCTCTTCACCATCTCAAGCGTCGTAGCTCTCCCCTGCTCGCTCGCGGAGATATCGAGGAAGGTCAATTCATCCGCACCTTCCGAGCCATAGCGCGAGGCGAGTTCTACCGGATCGCCAGCATCTCGTAGGTCTCGGAAGTGGGTTCCTTTCACGACTCGACCGTCTTTGACATCAAGGCAAGGAATGACTCGGACCGCCACTTTCATGGCACCACCTTGGTGAGATCCTGAGATCGAATTCCCGCTCATGAACGCTCGGCGACCTCGCACGCCTCCGCAACGGTGAAGAAGCCCTCATAGAAGGCCTTACCGATGATGACTCCTTCTACCCCGACACTCACTAATTCGCGGAGTGATGCGATGTCTTCGAGTGAGGCCACACCACCTGACGCGATGATGGCGCCGGAGGTCAATGCGGCGCTCTCTCGCAAGAGTTCGAGGTTGGGACCCGTGAGAGTTCCATCTTTGGAGATATCAGTGACCATGTACGTTCGACATCCCACCTCTTCGAACCGCTTGATCAGTTCCACCATAGGTCCGGCGCTCTTGGTCCAACCGTGTGTCGCCACCAGACCATCTCGCACGTCGAGACCGATGACGATGCGATCCGTGTACTTCTCAATCATGCTTGCCGCCCATGTGGGATTCTCGACCGCAGCTGTACCAAGTGTGACTCGGTGAGCACCGGTATCGAGCGCTCGTGCCACCGAATCAGAATCTCGAAGTCCACCAGAGACCTCGACGGAGATATCAACTTTCGCAACAATCGACTCTACGATCCCGCGATTGTCACCAGCTCCGAAAGCTGCATCGAGGTCGACGACGTGCAACCATCGCGCTCCAGTACGTTCAAATTCATAGGCACGCTCGACAGGGTCACCGTAATCAGTCACCTGGGACGCCCGCCCTTGGTGGAGTCGAACCGCCCTCCCACCTTTGATATCGATAGCGGGAATGATGGTGAGGGGAGGTTGTGAGGACATCTTCTCCGTAGTTTCTCTCATCGCCAGGACCGAACCCAATTCTCCAAGAGATGTAGGCCGGCATCGCCACTCTTCTCAGGATGGAACTGCGTGGCAGAGAGGGATCCAAACTCCAAGGCAGCGAGGAATCGAGCTCCGTGCTCGCTCCATGATGGTAGATAGTCAGGCAACGCGGCGTTGCTCTGCTGCTGCAATCTCCCGTAGGAGTGCACGAAGTAGAAGCGCTCATCTTCGACGCCATCAAACAATCGGGATCCGGGGGCGGCGTCGACGAGATTCCAACCCATATGCGGCAAGATCGAAGCAGGAATCCGCTCGATTCCTTCTTCGAAGATCGCGAGACCCTGCACACCAGCGCTCTCGGTGCTGCACTGAAAGAGGATCTGAAGTCCTACGCAAAGTCCCAGAGTTGGACGTCCTCGCCTCAATCGCTCTGCGACGATCTCATCACCACGAATCGCCCTAAGTCCGGTCATGCACTGCCCGAATGCACCAACACCAGGGACGACGAGTCCATCGGCATTGACGGCGACTTCAAAGTCGCTCGTGATGACCACGGAGCTTCCCGTGGTCGCGAGCGCTCGTTCGACCGATCGGATGTTTCCGGAACCGTAGTCGAGAACTGCAGTCTTCGAGGTGCCACTCACAACGGAAGGCTACTCAACGTGATGGAGCGTTCGGTGATGATTTGCCCTAACGGATTCTCTTCGCGATTCCTTCACTTCTCTAGCGTCTGGGATGCTTTAGAGCGAGCCCTTGGTAGAGGGGATTCCGCTGACGCGCGAGTCCAGCGCGACAGCGTCTCGAAGCGCACGCGCCACCGCTTTGAACTGAGCCTCGAAGACGTGATGGGCATTCCGTCCCTCAAGGACGCGGATGTGAAGCGCAATGCGGGCCTCAGCCACGATCGACTCCCAGATGTGCTTACCCAAAGTTGTGTCGAAGGTACCGATCAGCTCCACGATCTCTGGCTGTCGGTGGACGAGATATGGCCTACCGGAGAGATCGACTGCAGCCTGAACTAGGACCTCATCGAGAGGAACCAACGCATCACCGAACCTTCGGATCCCACTCTTATCGCCAAGTGCGGTGCGAAGGGCCTCACCGAAAGCGA
This sequence comes from Actinomycetota bacterium, assembly GCA_009704555.1. GTDB lineage: Bacteria > Actinomycetota > Actinomycetes > Nanopelagicales > Nanopelagicaceae > SYAN01. The sequence continues at coordinate 9,000 of WLDY01000012.1, forward strand.
GTGAGGTGTCCTCGACAGTGTGATGGGAGTCGACCTCAACATCCCCTTCGGTCTTCACCGTCAGATCGAAACCTGCATGTTTGCCTAGCTGCGAGAGCATGTGGTCAAAGAACGGGACTCCAGTGGAGACGTCGATCGTCCCACTTCCATCGAGGTTGAGTGAGATTGAAACCGAGGATTCCTTCGTACTTCTCTCAACCTTGGCGGTTCTCATCGCTCTACTTCCCTACCTTCTCTACTGGCTCCCCTGACACCGATGACGCTGATGACGCCGATGACGCGACAAGACATTGACACATTCAAGTCTCAGAAGGCTACTACGCGGTGGCGATGGCTCGAAGGGCATTGATGAAGGAGTCATTCTCCGCACTTGTTCCCACCGTCACTCTCAGCGTGCCGGGGATGCCGACGTCGCGTATCAATACGCCACGCTCCAGAAGGGCTCGCCAAAGTCGCTCGCTCGTCCAACCCTTGATCGTCTCGAAGGAATCGAAGCCTCCGAAGAGTATGAAGTTGGCGTCACTTGGGGTCACATCGAAACCCAATTCACTAAGGGATTGGGCAAGAGCGTCACGATCACGTTTGATCTGGGCAACTTCCGATAGAAGGAGTCGGCTCTCGCCGATCGCTGCCAAGGCTGCCGCTTGCGTGATGGCACTCAAGTGATACGGCAGTCGCACCAGTTGCAAGGCATCGATCACCTCTCGGCGCGCAACGGCATATCCAAGTCGAGCGCCCGCGAAGGCGAATGCCTTGCTCATCGTGCGGACCACGATCAATGCCGGATATTCATCGATCAGCGTGATGGCGCTCTGCTGGTCCGAGAACTCACCGTATGCCTCATCAACGACCAACAACCCGCCATGGGATGCGACCAATCCCGCGATCAATCCGATCTGCTCGATGGCTATCGAGCGTCCAGTTGGATTGTTCGGGGTGGTCAGGAAGAAGACGCTAGGTCTCTTCGCAGCTAGGAAGCCCTTGAGTACCTCAAGGTCTGGCGTGAAATCACCTTTGAGTGGCACTGCTTTGAAACTCTTGCCAACTGCCTCTGTAAGAATCGAATGCATCGAATAGGAAGGAGCGAAGCCAGCCACGTTCTCACCAAAGGCAAGGAGTATCGACTGCAAGACCTCGTTGCTTCCATTGGCGGGCCAGACATTTCCCTCATCAAGTTCTGGCACATCAAGAGTGGTCTTCGAAAGGATGTGTTCTCTCACATATCCGACCAGAGCTTTGCGGAGTTCCATCGCATCACGATCTGGATAGCGGTTGAGCCCTGTCAGCACTGCATTGATTGACTCTTCGATTGCTCGCGCCACGTTCTCGGGAAGCGGGTATGGATTCTCATTGGTGTTCAATCGTGCATCTGCCGCAACTTGTGGCGCACCGTAAGGAGTTCGGCTACGCAGTGACTCTCGCAATGGAAGCCAATCCGGCCACTTATCAGTCATCGAACCGCACCGAAATCGCTTCGCCGTGGGCGGGAAGATTCTCCGCCTCGGCAAGGGTGATAACTGTCGAAGCCACTTCACTCAGTGCTTCTCTGTCATAGCTGACGAAGTGAAGTCCTCGGAGGAAACTCTGCACCGAAAGACCACTCGAGTGGCAGGCGCACCCACCGGTAGGCAAGACATGGTTCGAGCCAGCCGAATAGTCCCCGAGTGATACCGGCGTGTATCTACCCAAGAAGATTGCACCAGCGTTTCGGATCTCACTTGCCCAGCGACCGTCGTCCTTGGTCTGGATCTCCAAGTGCTCTGCGGCATAGAAGTTCGCCACTTTCACTGCATCTGAGATCGAATCGACAAGGACGATCGCCGACTGCATTCC
>WLDY01000120.1 GCA_009704555.1 Actinomycetota bacterium
AGTCTTCATGCACTGTCTTCCTGCTCACCGCGAAGAAGAGGTCGCGACAAGCGTGATCGATGGCGCGCGATCTCTCATCTGGCGCCAGGCTTTCCATCGCAGGACCACGATCCAGGCATTGCTCTATCACTTGGTCCGCGGGGATCTTGCAGGTCGGACGAAAGGAAGTGGTGCGTGACCTACCTCGTCGTACCCAAAGAGACCAAGAGCGGTGAGAAGCGCGTCGCACTCATGCCTGATGTGATCGCCAAGCTGGTCAAGCAAGGCGTTGCGGTCGCGATCGAAAGCGGTGCCGGCGCGTTCGCACAGGCTACCGATGACGCTTATCGCGCTGGCGGTGCCACCCTCTTTTCAGCGAGTGAGCGCTCGGCACATCTCGCAAAGGCAGATCTCGTCCTTACTGTTCAAGCACTTCCTGCATCAGAGATGGCGGCCCTCAAGAAGGAAGCCATAACTATCTCTTTCCTTCCCTTGACACAGAGTGATGATGTGATCGCAGCCTCTGCGAAGGCAGGAGTTACCTCCTTCTCCATGGAATTGATCCCACGTATCTCGCGCGCGCAGTCGATGGATGCACTCACCTCGCAAGCGCTCTGCGCTGGTTATCGCGCCGCGCTCGTTGGCGCTGATCTCTCACCACGCTTCTTCCCGCTCTTGATGACAGCGGCTGGAACGGTGACTCCGGCTCAAGTCTTGGTTCTCGGCGCAGGTGTTGCTGGCTTGCAAGCGATCGCAACTGCGCGTCGTCTTGGCGCAGTCGTCTCTGCTTACGATGTCAGGCCATCATCGGCAGATGAGGTCCGCTCGATGGGCGCGACCTTCATCGAATTGGAACTTGAATCCCTTGAAGGCGCCGGAGGTTATGCCCGCGAGATGACCGAGGAGCGGGCGGCGAAGCAACGAGAGTTGCTAACTCCCTACATCTCGAAGTCACATGTAGTGATCACAACCGCTGCCGTTCCCAATCGTCGCGCGCCACTTCTTGTGACGAAGGAAATGTATAGCGGGATGGTGGCAGGGAGTGTCATCGTCGACCTTGCTGCAGAGAGTGGCGGAAATGTCGAAGGATCAGTCGCAGGTGAAGTGATCGAGACATCAGCGGGAGTGCGGATCTGGGGCGGCAAGGATGTTCCGAGCCAACTCCCCTTCCATGCCTCCTCGCTCTATTCGAAGAACTTGGTGAATTTGATGGGTCTGATGATCAAGAGTGGTGAAGCGGATTCAAAGGCCACCATTGCACTTGATTTCGAGGATGAGATCATCGCTGCGAGCGCAGTGACCCATGCGGGCGAGATTCGTAACGAGCAAGCCCGCGCTCATATTCAAGGCGAGAAGGCGGGGAAGAGTTCATGAGCGAGGCAATGGCACTCCTGGCGATCTTCACTCTCGCCGTCTTCGTCGGGTTCGAAGTCGTCTCCAAGGTGTCTTCCACCCTCCACACCCCACTGATGAGCGGCGCCAACGCGATCCACGGCATCATCTTGGTCGGAGCGATCATCGTCGCGAGCCACGCAGAGACGAGCCTGGAATTGGGACTCTCCGTCGCCGCGATCATCTTGGCGACAATCAACTTGGTCGGTGGCTTCGTCGTCACAGATCGCATGCTCGAGATGTTCAAGGGCAAACGCGAGACCAATAATTCCGGCAAAGCGGGCGATAAGAAGGGCGGCGCCAAGTGAGCCGAACCCTCTATGACCTCTTAGGTCTTCTCGCCGCGGTCCTCTTCATCATGGCCCTCAAGGGTCTCTCCTCTCCCAAGAGCGCTCGTCGAGGAAACCTTCTTGGAGCGCTCGGCGCCCTCATCGCAACCGTTGCCGTCTTCTTCTATGCCGAGCCCGAGTACTCGCTCCCCCTCGAGAACCTCGAGTGGATCTTGGGTGCGATAGCAATCGGTGTGATCGTCGCAGTCCCTGCCGCTCGCAAGGTCCAGATGACGCAGATGCCACAGATGGTCGCGCTCTTCAATGGCGTTGGTGGCGGCGCAGCAGCGCTCGTTGCGATCGTCGAATACATCAAGCTTGGAGAGACAGCAGGCTTTGCAACTGTTCTTGCAACAGTCTTCACCGTGATCGTCGGTTGCGTCTCCTTCAGCGGATCGATCGTCACATTCTTGAAGTTGCAGGAGTTGATGACCACCCGTCCGGTGATCCTTCCTGCAGGGCGATTCCTGATCATTGCCAACCTCGTGGCAGTCCTTGGCGTTGCTTATTGGGTGATGGATGAGATGGGGACATCCCCACTCTTAGTCCTTGCTGGACTCTCACTTCTCTTCGGAGTGCTCTTCGTTCTCCCTGTGGGTGGCGCAGATGTTCCAATCGTCATCTCACTTCTCAATGCCTTCACAGGTCTCACCGTCGCTGCAAGTGGTTATGTCCTCGAAGCGACGCTCTTGATCGTCGCGGGAACCTTGGTCGGCGCCTCCGGAACGATCCTCACTCGTTTGATGGCAGAGGCGATGGGTCGCTCACTCTTCGGCACCCTCTTCGGTGCATTCACGCAGACAGCGCAGGCAGGTGGCACTGAAGCAGAGTCGCGACCGGTGAAGTCTGGTTCACCTGAAGATGTCGCGATCTTGCTCAACTACGCCCGTCGCGTTGTGATCGTGCCTGGCTTCGGTCTTGCTGTAGCGCAGGCACAACATACGGTCCGCGAGATGGCGGACTTGTTGAGCGCTAGGGGAATCGATGTCGCTTACGGAATCCATCCCGTTGCAGGTCGTATGCCGGGACATATGAATGTCTTGCTCGCAGAGGCGAATGTCCCTTACGAACAATTGGTGGAGATGGATGAGGTCAATCCGACCTTCCCGCAGACCGATGTTGCGCTCGTCATCGGCGCGAATGATGTGGTCAATCCAGCAGCGAAGACGACCCCAGGGTGTCCGATCTATGGCATGCCGATCCTTGAGGTGCAGCAGGCTGGAAACATCATCTTCTTGAAGCGCTCGATGAGGCCAGGTTTTGCCGGTATTGAGAATGAACTTCTCTTCGATCCCAAGACAACCCTGCTCTTTGGAGATGCGAAGGCTTCACTGACAAAGGTGGTCAGCGCGCTCAAGGGGTTGTAGGCCGAGTCTCTTCGTTCAAGATTCAGCACCCGCACCTAGTTCAGCACCTGCACCTAGTTCGGCACCTGCACCTAGTTCGGCACCTCCGTATAGAAGGTTCGCTCAAGATTACGTTATCCACAGCGAGATAACGTCCTCATCATGACTCCCGGCGGAGCTAGAAACGATCTCATCTAAGTCACTATCGCCCCATGCACGAGAACGCGATGAGATTGCTCCGCGAGGAGCGGGTCAGGGAGATCCTCGATGCTCCAGCCTCCATCGCCTCCCTTGTCG
>WLDY01000121.1 GCA_009704555.1 Actinomycetota bacterium
GAAGCATTGCCATGGAGAAGTTCTCGCACCTGCAAAGAGACGCTCGCATATGAATCGGAGGATTGAGCGCCAACACAAGGCGCTTCGCACTTCTTCATCTCGAAGAGCGCACAGGGAGATGCGAACTTGATAGACCGAGTTGTGATGGAGATCGTGCATTGTCGAAGCATCGAGACTTCATAGATGGCGGACTTTGCATCTTCTGCCTCTTCGATGCCGCTGAATGGTCCAGCCCAGCCCGCATCATCCGAGAGGGAGTGAAAGCCTCGCGTCGTCACCAACCGTGGAAAGTTCTCATCGCTGAGCCTGAGCCAGACTTTCTTCTCCGGGAACTTGGACCGACGGTTGTAGCGGGGCTTCAAGTTCTTGATCAATCTGATCTCGCGGATCTCAGCCTCCGTGACGGTCGGTGTCACGATGGTTTCGATTCGCTCCGCTATGGCGATCATCTCGAGAACGCGACTGCGAGCCTCTGAGTTAGAGAAGTAGGAGCGGACACGAGATGCGATGTTCTTGGAAACGCCCACGTAGAGCGCTTCATCATCGGGTCCGCGAAAGATATAGAGCCCGGGGGATTTCGGAAGTCCCTGCAGGAGGTGGCGCTTCGCCTGCTGAGCAGGAGTGAGTCGCTGCGAGAAGTCGATCAGGTCTTCGACTGTCGTCACGCCGAAGGATCCGAGCCGCTCGAAGAGTCCGTGTAGGACGTCGACCGTTGCCTTAGCGTCATCGAGGGCTCGATGGTTAGGGGTTATCTCCGCGCCAAAATAAGGCGCAAGTGTTGCAAGTTTGTTGTTAGGGACTTCATCTCGGGTAAGGACTCGTCGAGCGATCTTTGCGGTATCGAGGACTCGGTACTTCGGCCAAATTCGTTTCGAGCGGATCGTGGCAGCACGAAGGAAGGAGATGTCGAAGGGTGCATTGTGGGCGACAAGGAAGGTCGTGGATTCCGAACCCAGGAACTCGAAGAAGGAGGGGAGAACTTCATCGATCTTCGGTGCCTCGCAGACCATCGCATCTGTGATCCCGGTGAGGACTGTGATGAAGGGAGGGATTTCGCTTCCGGGATTGACGAGTGTTTGGAATTCTCCGATGACGATGCCGCCTCGAATCTTTACCGCCCCAATCTCAGTGATCTCGGCTGAATCTGGAGATCCTCCGGTGGTCTCTAAGTCGACGACGACGAAGGTGGCATCTTTCAGGTCGATGCCCAATTCATCGATCGCGATCTGATGACCGTTCACCTTCTCCATGGGTGGGAAAGTACCCGTCGCTGGGGACACTCGAAGGTCGGTGACGATAGATTCCGCGTCATGGGAACAGAGGGTGCTCCGCAAGGTTGGCTCGATGATTACAGCGCTGAAGGTCGGGGAAAGAACAAGGGCACCGGAATCATCTTCGTTCACGGATTCACGGGTTCACCTGTATCGATGCGCCCCTGGGCGCACTACTTCGAGGAGCAAGGCTTCACGGTTCGAGTCCCACGGATCCCGGGCCACGGCACGAAATGGCAGGATCTCAATGAAGTGAACTGGCAGGAGTGGCCGGCGAAAGTGGAGAGAGAGATTGCCCCTCTGATCGCCTGGTGCGACCGCATCTTCATCTTCGGGCTCTCGATGGGAGGGGCCAACACGCTTCACGTCGCAGCATCGATCGCGTCGCGAGTCGGTGGAGAGAAATTGGCTGGCATCGTCCTGGTAAATCCGATGATCCACATCCCGGGTCTTCGGATCAAGTTCGGACCATTGATCGCGCGGCTTACCAAGGGATTGCCTTCTGTGGGCGATGACATCAAGAAGCCTGGCGTCGATGAGCATGGCTATGACGTGCTTCCGACAAGAGGAGTTCTCCAGCTCAATAAGTTCTTGAAGGCGACCCGTCCCTTACTCGCAAAGGTGAAGGTGCCGCTACTGCTCTTCCATAGCGTCGATGATCATGTGCTTCCAGTCTCCAACACCGAAATCATCATGGCTGAGGTCGCAAGTGGCGATAAGACCAGGATCGAATTGACCAACAGTTACCACGTTGCGACTCTGGATTATGACGCTGAGATCATCTTCGAGAACTCACTGAAGTTCGTCGAACGAATCAGTGAGACGGCCTGATGTTTCGTTATCGGAAGCAGTTGACCCTGGGGTTAGTCGTTGTCTTGATCCTCTCGCTCGCCGCATCTCTCTTCTCGGGCGTAATGACATCGAGTACCGAAGAAGTCGAGACTAAGTCCTGTCAAGAGAGTGACTTCCGTGCAGTCCAAACCTTGGTGCAGAACCAAGCCTTTGCCTTCAGGGCCCAGAACGTCTCCGGTGCTTATGCCTACTTCTCCAACAACTTCCAAGCAGATATCGACAAGGAGAAGTTCTCCCTTATCGTCGGAACGAACTATCCGATGCTGCTTTCCGGTGGGACTTTGGCTTTCGGCGAATGCCGAGAGATCTCCATCGGTTTCGCTCAGGCAGTCACCCTGACGGGTGACTCTGGATCACATCGCCTCATCTATTTCATTAGCAAGGCTGACGGTCCGATCAAGGTCGAGGGGATCACGGTCGAGGAGTGATGCCGTCCCGCACCAAGAATGGCGCTATTGCCGCGAGGAACTCTCTTTGGGCGCTCTTCTTCCTGATGGGAATAGTGTCGATGGCTTGGGTTCCTCGGATACCCGAGATCAAGCGATCCTTAGATCTCTCTGATGGCGCCTTCGGACTGGTCCTTATCTCAAGTAGTGCCGGTGCCGCACTCGGCGCTCAATTCGCAGGGCGGTTGATCCATCGCTTCGGATCGAAACGCGTCACTCAAGTCGCGCAATTCGTCATGCCGACCGGACTTCTCATCATGTCTCAATCGACCTCGGTGGAGATGCTCGTTCTCGGACTCTTCACACTGGGTGCTGGATATTCGTCGATCGATGTTTCGGTCAACTCACAGGCGGTCGTGGTGGAGAAGCTTCTTGCGAAGCGCTACATGTCCTCCTTCCATGGGGCTTGGAGTGCTGGCGCATTTGTGACCACCGTGTTCGGTGGATTGATCGCGAATTCGATTACACCAGAGACGAACTTGCTTCTGGTTGCAATCGTTGCAACTTGCCTTTACGTACCCGCAACACGTGCGCTCCTGGATGCTGATGACGATGAACATCAAGGCGCTGGAGAAGGGGAGTCGAATACCGTCCCGTGGACCGGCAAGATCGCGATCCCGCTCTGGATCATGGGGATTGGATCGGTGGGTGCATTGATTGCAGAAGGGTCTGCGAGCGATTGGGGCGGGATCCTTCTTGAAGATCACCTCGGAATAAGCAAGGGGCTTAGCGCCTCCGCATTCGCAGCCTTCGCCTTTGCCATGATCATC
>WLDY01000122.1 GCA_009704555.1 Actinomycetota bacterium
CCGTCGAAGTGTGATCAGATGCCCCTTTGGTGCTTAGCGATTGTCGAAGACCTTGATGGCGCCGCCGTAACAAGCGACCCATGTCCTATCGAAGTTCTTCTCGAAGGTGACTCCGATCGGCTCCTTGCAGACCTTCTTCTTCTCAAGAACCTTGAAGTCATCTGTTCCGACCTTTGCCAAAGTGCCACTGCCGTAGTTGACGACGAAGAGGGTGCTGCCATCATCGGAGAGGACGAGGCTTCGGGCAGCCGATCCGGTCCTCACGCGCTTGATCACCTTCTGCGAAGCGAGGTCGAGTGCGACAACTTGGCCCGAGAGGTTGAGAGTGGCGTAGAGCGTCGAATCATCGGCCGAGAGCTGGAGCGCTCGTGGATTCGAACCGATCGGAATTCGCACTGTGGAGAAGTCGGTGAGATCGATGCGATGGATGGAGGAACCCCCCATCTCTGCGACATAGCCGTAACGAGAATCAGAAGAGATGGTGATGCCTCGTGGGTACCTTCCGATAGGAACGGTCTTTACGACGCGATCGACCTCTGTGGAGATGATCGATACATCGTAGGAGCACCAATTCGAGACCAAGATGAAACGGTTGTCGCTCGAGATCTCGACCACCTTGGGAACGACGCCGACGCGATAGACCTTATCTATCGTGAACTTCTCCAGCTCGATCCGATAGAGGAAGGCTCGGTCGTATCCATCGGATGGCTTGCAGGTATCGGTGCCCTCTTTGGTGAAGCCTTGCCCATACATCGCATAGTTCGTGACATAGAGATACTTGCCGTCCGGTGAGTAGGTTCCTTCGACGGGAGCACCACGGACTTCGGAGGGGAACTTCGAGTAACCGAAGTCGCTTAGCCTCACTCGATCTGGGACGGTGACCTTCAACTCCAACGTCTTCGCGTCATAGATCGTCACCGAGTGGCGATACATCATGTTGTGCGCACTGACGAGACCGTTTCCTGATGCTCGGACCGACTTCGGTGCGATGTCGCCCGTGATGGTCTTCACAAGTCTCATCGTGCGATCAGCGACGCTCTTCTCCTCAGCATGGACCGGAGCTGAGATGGAGATGAGAAGAGAAGCGAGGAGTATCGCAATCGACTTCGTGATCGAACGCACACGCCTACCCTAACCGAGCAACTTGGGTACGCTCACCGATTGTGAAGCCCTACATCGCACTGATGAAGTTGCGTGTGGTCGAGCTTCTTCTCGTCACCACTGTGCCCTCTCTCTTCTTGGCAGCAGATGGCCTGCCACCGTGGGATGTTGCGATCGCGACTCTCGTCGGGGGGACCTTGGCGGCAGGTGCTGCAAATGCCTTCAATATGGTGATCGAGAGTGACATCGATCAATTGATGGGTCGAACTTCGAAGCGACCGATCGTCAACGACCAAGTCAGCGAGGAGAAGGCACTCGCTTTCGCATTCGCGATCTCGATCCTCTCGCTCGCGATCTTCTGGGTCTTCACCAATCCACTCGCGACAGCGCTCACCGTCTCCGCGATCGCCTTCTATGTCTTCGCTTACACACTTCTACTCAAACGAAGGACACCACAGAACATCGTCTGGGGAGGGATCGCAGGTTGCATCCCGGTGTTGATCGGCTGGGCTGCGGTGAGCAATACCTTGGCAGCCCCAGCATGGTGGTTCTTCCTCTTGATCTTCTTCTGGACCCCTCCGCACTTCTGGGCTCTTGCGGTCAAGTACAAGGAGGATTACGCGCGAGCAGGTGTCCCCATGCTCCCTGTCGTCGCACCGATGGCAACGGTGGTCTGGCAGATGTGGATGCACGCCAGCTTCATGGTGATCACTTCTTATCTCCTCCTCTTCTCACTCTCAGCTCCGCTTTGGTCCTATCTCGTCTTCACTCTCGTCAACCTCTTCTTCCTTGCCTCGCTGACAAGGATGCGCGGTGAAGCCAGCAAGGTAGAGAAGGCAGCGATCCGCGTCTTCCACGATTCGATCACATATCTCTCACTCATGTCACTCGCACTCTTGGTGTTAGCCCTACTCTGAGTCACAAAGCGAGAAACACCTGCTAGCACCGTGATCAAGGCTCCTTTTCAAGGGGAAGAATTCCTCCCATGAAGTCATTCGGAAGATCGATGGCCCAGCGCCTTCGCGAGGTGGTCTACCTCTTCATCTCGTTACCGGTCTCGATCGCACTCTTCACTATTGTGATGATTGGATTCAACAGTTTCACTTTGATCCCATTGGCCGTCTTGGTCTTCCTTTTCGTCCTCACTTTGATGGAGCGAGTGGCAAAGTTCGAAATCTGGCGCACCAACAAGATCCTTGCAACCGACTTCCCAGTCGTTCCGAACTGGTTCCAGAATCCCTTCTTCTCCTGGGACGGCGTCAAGGAGCGTGTCACATCGCTACGCAGTTGGATGGCGATCGGCTACGTCTTCATCGCCTTCGGATGGTCGATCTTCTCCTTCGTCCTCGTCGTCTTCGGTGTCGCAGGACTCTTCGTCATCTTGGCCGGGACCGGGGTGGTGATTCTCTCTAGCTTCAGCAGGTCCTTCGAAGTAGTCGACGGTGGGGATACCTTCTCTGGCTCATTCCAATTCTTCGGCTCTAGTGGTCAATTACGCCTTGAGATCGGCGATGAGATCGATCGTGGCTATCTCACCTACAACATCGAATCGTGGTGGTCGATCCTTGTCGGAGTGATCCTCATCCTCCTCGCGCTCTGGCTCATCCCACGTAACACCAGGGCGATGGCTCAGATGGTCGAAGGGCTCCTCTCCGGCGGTTTCTATGGGTCGATCGAAGCGAAGTTGAGATCGTGGGTGGATCGACGGAAGGTGAGTGAGAGAACGGTCCGCGAGGCGATGGCTGATGAGGTCGCCAGACCCGAACTTGCCGAACTCTCGAAGCGAGAACGCGAGATCCTCGCGTTGATGGCAGAGGGTAAGTCGAATGCTGGTATCGCAAAGAGCCTCTACATAACCGAAGGTTCGGTAGAGAAACATGTATCGAGCATCTTGAACAAGTTGGGACTTACCGTAGAGGCGGAGAATCATCGACGCGTCTTGGCTGTCCTCACATATCTCGGTCTCAACAAATAAAGCTGAGATGCGATTGATAGGGTGAGTTAGTGAGTAACCGCGCGCTGCTGGTCAAAGACCTCTCGAAGAAATACGGTGAGAGATACGCCCTCTCGCACGCGAACTTCGAAGTCCCACTCGGAACCATCTGTGGTTTCGTCGGGCCCAATGGTTCAGGGAAGACCACGACCATTCGGATGCTCCTTGGTTTGATCTCACCGAGTGGTGGAAGTGGCGAAGTGCTCGACATCCCCATCTC